>DATKNJ010000232.1:0-10615 GCA_035541395.1 Anaerolineales bacterium | reverse complement strand
CGCGGACACGAAGTTGCTTCTCACGGTTACGCTCATCAGTTGATTTACACACAAACAGAATCTGAATTTTTCGCAGACATCAGCAAAACGAAAAAAATATTGGAGGATTTAAGCGGAGAAGCAGTGCTCGGCTATCGCGCGCCCGGCTTCTCGATCACAAAGAAAACTCCTTGGGCGCTGCCGAGTTTGGCAAAGGCCGGTTACAAATATGATTCGTCGCTGTTCCCCGCCAAACGAGGGCATGGCTATTATCTTGAAGCAAAACTGTATCCGTTCAAAATAGAAGACCTTCAACTTTACGAATTTCCCATCACAGTCGCGAATCTATTTTCCAGGCGAATCTGTTTTTTTGGCGGTGGCTATTTGAGATTGTTCCCCTATTTCTTGATTCAAAATATGGCGAAGAAAGTCGCTGACGAGAACAGGCCGGTGATCTATTACATTCATCCGCGCGAGATCGATCCAAATCATCCGCGCCTGACCATGAATTTGTCGCGGCGCTTCCGTTCATATGTGAACTTGAAAACTACAGAACCAAAATTGAGAAACATCGTTCGAACCAATCATGCCAGCACCTTCCACGAATTCATTCACGAAAATCCGTCTTACTTTACTTCTCTGTCTACCAGCGCGTTATGAGGAGTTATTGTCATTCCTCGAAATGTAGATAAAAGTTTATTGTTGATGTTCACAAACCAATAAGGAGTCAAAATGGAATATGTGAATCTTGGAAAGACCGGTTTAAAAGTATCGCGTCTTTGTTTAGGCATGATGACCTACGGCTCTAGCAAATGGCGCGAGTGGGTCCTGAATGAAGAACAGGCGCGTCCGTTCGTGAAGCGCGCGTTGGATGCTGGCATCAACTTCTTCGATACAGCAGACGTGTATTCGCTGGGCGAAAGCGAAGTGGTGCTCGGAAATACGCTGCGACATTTCGGCGTCAATCGCAAGGATGTCGTCATCGCGACCAAAGTGTTCAATCCTGTCGGTGATGGTCCCAATGATCGCGGCCTCTCGCGCAAACATATTATGGATGGAATCGACGCTTCGCTCCGCCGCCTTCAAATGGATCACGTAGACCTACATCAAATCCACCGCTGGGATTATGACACGCCAATCGAAGAGACTATGGAAGCGCTGCACGATGTTGTGAAATCCGGTAAAGCCCGTTATATCGGCGCGTCATCGATGTTCGCCTGGCAGTTCGCCAAAGCCCAATATGTGGCCGATTTGCATGGCTGGACGCGTTTCGTCTCGATGCAAAATCACTACAACTTGTTATATCGCGAGGAAGAACGTGAGATGATTCCCTGCTGCATCGATCAAGGCGTAGGAATGATTCCGTGGAGCCCGCTGGCACGCGGTCTTTTCTCCGGGACGCATCGCAAAGGCGATTGGGGAGAATCTGTTCGCGCCAAAACAGATGAGTACGCGCAGAAAATGTATTATCGCGACGAAGATTTCACTGTGGTCGAACGCGCACAAGCGCTGGCAAAACAGCGCGGCGTCACAGGTTCACAGATGGCATTGGCCTGGGTGTTGAGCAAACCTTATGTAACCGCACCCATTATCGGCGCGAGCAAGATGCAGCATCTCGAAGAGAATCTGGCAGCGTTGGAAATCCAACTCACGCCTGAAGAAATCGAACAACTTGAAGAACCATACCAGCCGCATCCAATCCTGGGACATAGTTAGGCTATTCCCATGATGCGCCTGATCTATCTCGCCTATAACTTCGTTTCGTTTTTTATTCGTCCGATCACACTCGGCGCGCGCGTAATGATGATCAGGAATCGCGAAGTACTGCTGGTGAGGCAGACATATCTGGATGGTTGGTT
Source organism: Anaerolineales bacterium (assembly GCA_035541395.1). Classification (GTDB taxonomy): domain Bacteria; phylum Chloroflexota; class Anaerolineae; order Anaerolineales; family Villigracilaceae; genus JACPVF01. The sequence continues at coordinate 8,777 of DATKNJ010000232.1, read as the reverse complement.
CATGCCCGGCGGCGGATTGAAACGCGGCGAAACGCCCGAACAAGCCGCTCGCCGGGAAGCCCGCGAAGAAGTGGGGGCAGAGGTGGGAGAGTTGAGTCTGATTGGCATTTACACTCATTTTGAAAATTCTAGAAACGATCATATTGCGCTGTTTCTATGCAAGGATTTCGAGCTGCGCGAGAAAAAAGATCGCGAGATCGCCGAGACGCGTTTTTTTTCATTGGATGCCTTGCCCGAGGGACTCGTTCCCGGTCATCGCCAACGCATCGAAAATTATCGAGACGGCGTCGAGACTCCTCGAGTTGGCATTTGGTAAATTAATCAGTCTGCTTCGCCACGATTCACGCGCAGGAACTTCGTTTGAAACCGATTAACTAAAACTCTTTTCAGGAGAAGCCATGAATTGGAAAATCCTTTGGGATCTGTTTATCGTCTTTGCGCGTGTTGCTTTATTTTCATGGGGCGGCGGTCCGGCTTCCATGGGATTGATGCAGCGCGAGACTGTAGCCGCGGGATGGGTCAACTCACAGGAATTCGCCGACGCGCTGGCAATCGGGAACGCATTGCCGGGGCCGATTGCACCGCAAGTTTCTGCATATATTGGCTATAAACTAGCCGGTCTGCCAGGCGCGATCTCAGCCGTTTCGGGAACCGTCCTTCCAACTACGATCTTGATGCTGATCATGATCGTGTTCTTCTTCGACATCAAAGACAGTCCAACCATCGCCGCCATGCTGAAAGCGGTTCGCCCTATTATCGTGGGATTGCTCATGTGGACGGTCTACATTACTGCATATACCGTCTTCAATGCGAATCAGGTTGGATGGGGGACCGGATTATGGAAAAACGCTGATAAGGTTTTGATCGCGCTGGCAACTTTCCTCATCTTGACTTTCACCGAACTGAACCCGGTCTGGCTGGTCATTGCGGGAGCGATTCTCGGTTTTCTTCTCTATCGCTAAATCCCCGCTACGGTACAATAGACCCACCATGACTGATACCTTGAAAATCTTTATCCCGATGGCCGGCTGGGGAACGCGTATGCGCCCTCATACCTGGAGCAAGCCCAAGCCACTCGTCAGTGTAGCGGGCAAAACTACACTCGAGCACATGCTCGATATGTTCAATACATTGCCCGACCCGGCAAACACAGAATATGTGTTCGTTGTAGGCCCTCCTTTGGGCGACACGCAAGTTCCGGCTTTTATGAAAACACATTATCCGGAACTGAAAACACATTATGTTGTACAGACTGAAATGAAAGGGCAGTCGCACGCACTATGGCTGGCGCGTGAGCACATGCACGGCCCGATGATCATGTGTTTCTCGGATACCTTGATCGAAACAGATTTCTCCTTCCTGCCGCGCGAAACCGCTGACGGTGTGGCTTGGGTAATGCCAGTACCCGATCCGCATCGTTTCGGCGTAGCTGAACTTCGCCCGGATGGTTTGGTCAAGCGTTTCATCGAAAAGCCAAAAACAAGTGAAAACAACCTGGCACTGGTTGGGTGTTATTACTTCAAGAGAGCGGAAGCTTTGTTGACCGCGATTGAAGAGCAAATGGAACGCAAGATCACTTTGAAGAATGAATACTTCCTGGCGGACGCAATCTCGATCATGATCGAAGACGGTGCGAGCATCCGCACGGAACAGATCAGCACTTGGCTGGATACCGGCACGATTGAGGCCACGCTGGATACGAACCGCATCCTGCTTGACCGAGGGCTGGCGAACACGTCCGAAGACGAAAGCAGGTCAACGGTCAGGATTGAACCGCCAGTGTTCATCCATCCCAGCGCTGAGATTCGCGATGCAGTGATCGGGCCATATGTTTCGATTGGCCCAAACTGCAAGATCAATCAGGCTGTGATTCAAGATAGCATCATCGAGGAAGGCACCTGCATTGAACGTACATCGCTGACGCGTTCGCTGATCGGAAAAAATTGTTCCGTGACCGGCCAACCGAACGAAAAAGCATTTTCATTGAATATCGGTGACGACTCAGTTATATCGTTTTAATTTGGAGGATAAATGGCGGAGATCGGCAATACGAAGTATCTCTCGAAGCGCGTGGCCGGACTGAAGCCCAGCGGCATTCGTAAATTTTTCGACATCGCCGCAACGATGAAAGAAGTGATCTCGCTCGGAATCGGCGAACCAGACTTTACGACTCCCAAGCCGATTCTCGAAGCAGGCATTCGCTCATTGCATAATGGCGAGACTCATTACACGTCGAATCACGGAAAGATCGAACTGCGACGCGCAATTGCCGACAACTTGAAACGCCTTTACGGCGTTACGTACGATCCCGTTGACGAGATCATCGCTACGGTTGGCGTTTCGGAAGCGTTGTATCTCACCATGACTGCCATCCTCGAGCCGGGCAATGAAGTCATAATCCCCACGCCTTGTTTTGTCTCATATCAAGCGGAAGTCATTCTCGCGGGCGGTGTGCCGATTGAAATCCCGGCACGCATGGAAGACGATTTTCAAGTGGACCCGGCGCGTATCCGCGCAGCCGTCACGCCGCGCACCAAAGCCATCTTTGTGGGTTATCCGAGCAACCCAACTGGCGCAGTTGCTACGCGTGAAACCCTAAATGAGATCGCGCAGATTGCCGAAGAACACGATCTGGTTTTGATTTCAGATGAAATCTATGATCGTCTCGTTTACAATTTTCAACATGTGTGTGTGCCGAGTCTCGGCGAGAACATTCGCAAACGAACAGTTCTGTTAGGCGGCTTTTCGAAAGATTACGCCATGACCGGTTGGCGCATTGGTTACGCAGCCGGGCCAGCCGATATCATCAAAGGGCTGGTGCGCATTCATCAATACACGATCATGTCCGCTCCAACCACGGCACAGGACGCGGCTATCGAAGCACTCGCCAATGGCGAACAATATGTGCAGGAAATGGTGATCGAATACGATCGCCGCCGACGCCTGCTCGTGGATGGATTCAACCGCCTCGGCCTCAAGACCTTCGAGCCGCGCGGCGCGTTCTACGCGTTCCCCAACATCTCAGCCTCCGGCATGGACGATGAAACCTTCTGCCAAAGACTTTTGGAAGAGGAACACGTAGCTGTAGTACCGGGCAGTTCATTCGGTCCCGGTGGAGAGAATTTCGCGCGCGCTTGTTATGCCACCAGTTATGAACAAATCGAGGAAGCTTTGCGGCGCATGGAAAAATTCATGAGCCGGTATGGATAAGATTTAGCCACGGAGGTGTTTTATGCAAATCCTTGGAATTGATGTCGGTGGTTCAGGAATCAAAGGTGCGCCTGTGGACACGCATACGGGCCAATTAACAGCGGAACGCGTCCGTATCAAAACGCCCAAGAAAGCGGAACCAGAACCAGTCGCAGAAGTGGTAACGCAGATCGCACAATCTTTTGATTGGAAAGGCAAAATCGGAATCGGTTTTCCTGCGCCGATCAAACAAGGCGTGGCGATGATGGCAGCCAACATCTCCGAGAAATGGGTGGGCGTCAACGCCGACGATTTATTTACGAAGATTACGGGCCGCGATTGCACGATGATCAATGACGCTGACGCGGCCGGGTTGGCGGAAATGGCTTTCGGCGCAGGCCGCGGTCAAAACGGGACCGTGATCATGCTCACGTTGGGAACGGGAATCGGCTCCGCTATTTTTTATCGCGGCAAACTGCTTCCGAACACGGAGTTCGGCCATCTTGAATTGAAAGGCGAAGATGCCGAGTGGCGCGCCTCCGACGCGGCTCGTCAGCGTGATGATCTTTCGTGGAAAAAATATGCCAAACGATTGAATCGTTATTTAAAGGAAATGGAAAAACTCTTCTGGCCGGATTTATTCATTGTGGGCGGCGGCATCAGCAAAGAGCATGAAAAATTTTTGCCGCTATTGACATTTGAAATCCCGGTTGTTCCGGCGCAATTATTGAATGAAGCCGGTATCATCGGCGCAGCACTGGCAGCGCAAAGAGAGAAGTAAAACAAAAGCTCCCGAAAATTCGGGAGCTTTTTATCTTCTAACCACCAAGACTCAAAGTCACGAAGACACAAAGTTTTTTATTCACGTCTTAAGAGCTTTGTGCCTTTATGTGAAATATTCTACGCAACTTCCAGCGCGAACTTGTGTTTGCCGATGCGATAGTTGCCGTTGTGCATCATCACTTGCTCAACAAACTGTTCCGGCACATCCACGAACGTGTGATTATCTTCAATTCGAATCTTGCCAATCGTGTTGCCGGGAATCTCCGCATGGAACGCAATCGTACCGACCACGTCATTCGGGCGCACGCCATGTAACTTGCCCTTGCCCATCTTGAGCCGAATCATGCCGAACTCATGAGATTTTCGTCCATTGCTGCGCGTGGAACGGCTGGAAGAATCGCGCCCCCCGTATGAAGACTCGTGTTCGGATCTGTGTGCATGCGTCTCTTTGACCTCAGCCACGTTCGCCACCGGGCGTTGACGTTCGCCTGCGCGCGCCAGCTTGAGCGCCGCGGCCGCGACTTCAAGCACATCATGTCCTTCGGCCACCAACTGACCAACCAGTTCGCGTTCGCGCTGATAACGTCCGCGGCCCAGCCAGACTTTCATTTGCTCCAATACTTGAGCTTCGCGCTTCTGGCGAATATCGTCTGCGGTCGGCAATGTACCGCGCGTCAATTGTTGTTTGGTGAATCCTTCGATGTCGCGCAAGCGTCGTTTCTCGCGCGGCGTGAAAAGCGAAATCGCGATCCCGGTTTTGCCGGCGCGGCCCGTGCGGCCGATGCGATGCACGTACACTTCGGGATCATCCGGCAGTTGATAATTGAACACATGCGAAATATCATCGATGTCGAGTCCGCGCGCGGCCACATCGGTGGCAACCAACACTTTGATTTCATTGGCGCGAAAACGCCCGAGAATTTGTTCGCGCGCATTTTGTTCAAGATCGCCGTTGAGCGCCTCCGCGGGAAAGCCGCGCAGCGAAAGCTGACTGGCCAATTGTCCCGTCTCGGCGCGCGTGCGCACGAAGATCAACGCGCTGGTGATGGATTCTATTTCAAAGAGATTCGTCAGCGCGGCTAATTTATCCGACTCATTGAGCATGTAATAACGCTGTTCGGTGGCCTGAACGGTAAGCGTCTCGCGTTTAATGGTGACAGGTTGAGGGTCGTGCATGAAGCGGTCTGCCAGTTTGCGGATGCGCGCCGGGAGCGTCGCGCTGAACAGCGCGGTCTGACGTTCCGCAGGAGTCAAATCCAAAATGGATTCGACATCTTCGATGAAGCCCATGTTGAGCATCTCATCCGCTTCATCCAGGACAACAGTTTGAACACCGCTTAAATCGAGCACCTTGCGCTCGAGCAGATCGAGCAACCTGCCGGGCGTGCCGACGACGACATCTACGCCGCGCTTGAGTTGATTGATTTGCGGCCCATAAGGCTGCCCGCCATAGACCGGCAAAACGCGCACGCGCATTTCGCGTCCATAGGATAGCATGGCTTCGGCCACTTGCAACGCAAGTTCGCGCGTTGGCGCAAGCACCAGAGCCTGTGGAGTCTTATTCGGTTTAAAGTTATTGAGAATGGGGAGGGCAAATGCAGCGGTTTTGCCAGTGCCGGTCTGTGCCTGGCCGATCACATCGGCGCCGGTCAGCATCAGCGGGATCACCGCGGCTTGAATGGGAGTCGGCTCGGCATAACCAAGCGCGCTCACAGCCTGCACCAATTCGGGGCGCAGGTTCAAAGAAGTAAATTCGGTTGTCATCAGAATCCTGTCTTGTCATCGCAAGTTCATCGCAATGACATATAAAAATAAATTGGAATGTTCTGATGACTCCGCCAACTTCTTGCCAACCAGAGTCCGCTTTTTCAAGCAGACCAGCCCAACAAAAAAGCCCGACTTGTGTGCGTCGGGCCATCATTCAGAGTGATCAAAACAATTTCCCAGAAGCGTTCGCTCTGTTTTGCAGAGCGGCGGGAGTATAACACAGTTTTACGCTTTAGAGCGAATGAAAAGTCTAATTTTGAAACGGCAACTTTATCCACTTTAAGCGTATATAATTAGGGAGAAATTTTCAAGCATCTTAATCTTATGGATATAAACCTCTTCCCTTTCCTACTTTCAAATCAAACAGACACCTTTGGATTTTGGATTTACCTGGTTCTCGCACTATTGGTTGCTGTAGAGGGTCCAATTGCCACATTGCTCGGAGCAGTCGCCGCCTCCGCGGGATTGATGAAGCCGCTGTTCGTTTTCTTCGCGGCCGCGCTTGGCAATCTCACTGCAGATACGCTTTGGTACCTGTTGGGCTATATGGGAAAAACAGAGTGGATCTTTCACTTCGGAAACCGGATTGGTCTCAAGCCCGGTTTGATCGAACACTTGAAGCAGCAAATGATTTCCCATGCCACCAAAGTGTTGTTCCTAGCCAAGTTAACAGTCAGCTTTGTAATTCCTTCTTTAATTACAGCTGGCCTGTTGCGGATTCCGTGGAAGCGCTGGTTCCCATCTTTCATTATCGCTGAAACCCTGTGGACCGGATCGCTGGTGCTGATCGGTTATTACACGACCGAGGCGGTCAAGCGCGTAGAAAAAGGAGTCGAATACGCCGTCCTGGGACTCTCACTTACATTCGTGGTGATTGTGTTTTTGGCGGGGCGTCGCTTGCTAAAACAATGGGACAAAGATAATCCTGAAACACCTTCTCATTAAATCATTTGAGATAAGTGCTTTATGCGCATCTTAATCGCAGGGACAACCTACTATCCCGGCTTAAACGGACAGGCGATTTTCACAGTTAATTTGGCTGAAGGGCTGGTCAGGCAGGGACATCAAGTCACCGTTCTATTTCCTGAAAGGCGCAACTTGAGCGAGCTGCGAAACGGCGTTCAGATGGAAGCCGTTCGTTCGGTCAATTTATCCTTTGTCCATCCCGATACGTTCTATTCCGTCTTTCATCGCCCGAGAGTTCATCGCGTCTTCAATTCCTTTCGGCCGCAAGTTGTGCACGTTCAGGATCATTATCCCATCAGCAAAGTTGCTGTGGATGAAGCCAAAGCGCGCGGACTCAAAGTGATCGGGACGAATCATTTCTCGCCCGATAACCTGACTCCGTATTTCCCAGCTTCCCGCCGTCTCAAACCATTCTACAACCGCATCTTCTGGTCCTGGATGATGGGAGTCTACAACCGTCTCGACCTTGTGACCGCGCCCTCACGCTCCGCCGTGGACTTGATGCTCCACAATGGTCTGACGGTTCCGGCTTTTCCGCTTTCCTGCGGCACAGACCTGACTCACTTTCAACCCGATTCATCTGTTGACCGTGTGGCCTGCCGCAAAAAATATGGAATCGATCCAGATAAGATAGTCTTTCTATTCGTCGGCCGTGTGGACAAAGAGAAACGAATCGACTTTTTACTCCAAGCGCTTTCGCACGTGCAACGCGACGACATTCAATTGGCGATTGCAGGCAATGGCGCAGCTCTAAACGAATTAATGGCACTCGCCAAAAAATTGAATTTGGGGAACCGCGTCCGCTTTACAAATTATGTCCGCAACGAGGAATTACATTCTCTCCTGAATAGCGCCGATGTGTTTACGCTGGCAAGTGTCAGCGAATCTTTAAGTATCGCATCGCTTGAAGCGATGGCTTGTGGCTTACCTTTATTATTGGCGAATGCTTTCGCTCTGCCAGATCTGGTCACTCCCGGTGTAAACGGATATTTGTTCAAACCGGATGATCCACAAGATGCAGCCCATTATATGGAAATGCTTGTAGATCAAAAAGAACAGCGCAAAGAAATGGGCAAAGCCAGCCTGCCGAAAGCCAAAGTACACAGCCTTGAACATACAATCCAGGAGTACGAAAAATATTATCAATCTCTTCTGAATTGACGTAAGTCGTTTCCTCTTTTAGTGTTTCCATTTATCACATGAACACAAATCTCGAAGAGCAGAACAAACTTTTGGCATCGGCCCGCAGTGGGGATCAGGAAGCCTTCGCGCAATTGACCGAGCCGTACCGCCGCGAACTACTTGTCCATTGTTATCGTATTTTGGGTTCACTCGAAGACGCCGAGGATATGTTGCAAGAGACTCTCTTGCGCATTTGGCGCCGACTCGATTCCTTTGAAGGACGCTCCTCATTACGAGCCTGGTTATACAAGATCGCGACCAATGCCTGTCTCGACGCGCTCGACAGCCGACGCGTGCGCGGCCTGCCGAGAGAGCTATACGCCCGCGGAAATCCGACTCAATCCCTGCCTCAGCCTGTTTCCGAAGTAACCTGGATCGAACCGTTTCCCGATTCGATGATCGATGAGCAGCCGGAAATCTATCCGGAAGCGCGCTATGAAGTACGCGAGAGCATCACGCTGGCATTTGTCGCCGCGCTGCAAAAGCTGCCGGGACGTCAACGCGCCGCGCTTTTGTTGCGCGATGTGATGGGTTGGGATGCAAACGATACGGCCGAGATTCTGGATATGACCACCGCGGCGGTTAATAGCGCACTGCAACGTGCCCGCGAGACGATGAAACAACCTGAACGAAAGACAACGCCCGTTCGTCTCAATGAGCAACTGTCGGCGCTGTTGACACGTTACGTCGCGGCGTGGGAGGCAGCCGATTCTGCGGCGCTGATCGCGGTGTTGCGTGAGGATGTCGCGCTAACCATGCCTCCCATCCCGGTTTGGTTCGGCGGTCGTTCGGATGTCCGCACTTTCCTCGATGGCTATCTCTTCAAGAGCTTCGATCCGTTCCGCGTGCGGCTGATTCCAATTCAAGCCAACGGCTCGCCCGCGTACGCA
>DATKNJ010000231.1:0-10506 GCA_035541395.1 Anaerolineales bacterium | reverse complement strand
CAAATTCAATCTGGCGAGATCTATGGCCTCGTTGGTTCGGATGGCGCAGGCAAGACGACCACCATGCGTTTGTTGGTCGGCGCATTGTTGCCAGATGCGGGCGAGATATCCGTCTGCGGCTACGATGTTCGCAAACAAGTGGAACAAGCGCGCTCACAGCTTGGTTATCTTTCGCAGCGTTTCTCGATGTATGAGGACTTAACGGTGCTGGAGAATATCCGTTTCTTTGCAGAGATACGCGGACTCTCTGCAAAAGATTGGCTGCCGCGCAGTTTGGAAATTCTTGAGTTTGTTGGCCTTATCAATTTCAAGGATCGCCGTGCCGGTCAACTCTCCGGCGGTATGAAACAAAAACTCGGGCTTGCTTCCGCACTTGTCACACGTCCGCGCGTTCTACTTTTGGATGAACCCACGACTGGCGTCGATCCGGTGACGCGTCAGGACTTCTGGCAGCTGGTCATCAAGCTCGCTTCTTCCGATGAAGGAGAGGGAGTCTCGGTGTTGATCTCCACTCCTTATATGGATGAAGCTTCGCGTTGTCATCGTGTTGGATTCATGAAAGCCGGGCGCATCATTGCCGAAGATACGCCATCCAGTTTGCGTAGTCGTCTTAATGATCGCGTGTTGGAGTTACGCGGCCAGCCTATCACGCTCATACGCCATATCGCGCACCAAGATACGGATGTGGAAGATGTGGCCGCGTTCGGTGATCGTTTGCATCTGCGTGTGCGCGCGGGCCAGTCCGATTCTGTCGTCACGCGCTTGCCCGATCAAATCCGCGCCCAAGGAGGCGAGGTGATCAACCTGCGTTCTATTCCGCCCGCGCTGGAAGATGTCTTTATCGAGCTTTCGGAGTCGAACCATGACTGAGCCTGTTATATTGGTTGAAAACCTTACGCGTCGTTTTGGCGATTTTGTCGCAGTAGATCACATCAATTTTCGCGTCGATGCTGGCGAAGTCGTCGGTTATCTCGGCCCGAACGGTTCCGGCAAAACGACCACGATTCGTATGCTACTTGGTTTGCTTGGTCCAACGGAAGGAAAAGCAATCGTCCTCGGCTACGATGCATATCGCCAATCGGAAGACGTGCGCATGCGCGCCGGATATATGTCGCAGAAATTCGCGTTATATGATGATTTGACCGCGCTCGAGAATTTGACCTTTTACGGCGGCGTGTATGGCATCACCGATAAAGCCCGCATCGCGCAGACTTTGGAACTGGTCGGCCTGACCGGACATGAATCTACACTGACGCGTTCGCTCTCTGCGGGTTGGCGTCAGCGCTTGGCGTTGGGCATCGCGCTCGTTCACGAACCGAAATTGCTTTTCCTCGATGAGCCGACATCCGGTGTCGATCCATCTGCGCGGCGCGCGTTTTGGGATTTGATTTATGAATTGGCTGGAAGCGGCGTGACGATTCTGGTCACAACACATTACATGGATGAAGCTGAATACTGCGAACGAGTCGGCATCATGCGCGACGGAAAATTATTGGCGATGGATACGCCCACCAATCTCAAGAGCCAAATCGTGCAAGGTGATGTGTGGGAAGTGTTTGCTCACCCGCTGGAGCGCGGGCTGAATGTTTTGGCGAAGGCGCAAGGCGTGAGTCGCGTCGGGTTGACTGGCGATCATTTACGGACAATCAGCCAAGGGGTCCAGCCGGACGCGTTGGCAAAAGCGTTGACCGACTCTGGTGTCGGCGTCGAAAGAATCGAGCGCGGTGAGCCCACGTTGGAAGACGTCTTTCTCTCATTGGCACGATAAATCAAAAGGCTGTCGCTAGCGACAGCCTTTTGATTATTGCGTAACAGTTTCTTGCGGAATGATCACTGCTAGGATGAGGTAAGCCACCACAATACAGGGACCGGTGAGGAAGAATCCAAGCACGAACAATAAGCGCACAACGGTGGGATCGATGTTGAGATAATTTCCCAACCCTGCACATACGCCTGCCAGCATTTGATTGCTGGCGCTGCGCGTCAGTTTTTTATAGGTTTCAGTCATTTTTACTCCTTGTGTTTGTTTTGTCTGAAATGACATACGCAGAATATTTTGGAAAGTTGTTCGGCCAACGATGTATAATTTTGCAATTGTAAATTTGAGGCATATTCAATGTTCACGCAGCACGAAAAGGCCAACGAGCAAAAATGGAATCGAAGATCCCAGTCGTACGATGAAAAAAAATTCGACTGGTTTCGATGGATGCAAAAGCAGGCGCTTGCGCTCATGGATTTGCAAAGAGGTGACTCGTTTTTGGATTTGGGATGCGGTACGGGATGGGCTGTTTGTTACGTAGCCAATTTGCTTGAAGAACAAGGCCAGTTCATTGGCGTGGATATTTCAGATGGAATGATCGCGAAGGCCAAAGAAAAATCTTTGGGTTTGAAAAATGTGAGTTTTTATCACGCCAGCGTGGAAAAACTGCCAATTGAAAATGAACAGGTCAATAAAGTTTTATGCACAAATTCGTTTCATCATTATTTGAATCCGGAAGCGGCTCTGGCCGAAGCGCGTCGAGTGATGAAAGCAAAAGGCAGGATTTATATTTTGGATGTTACGTCAGATGACTTCTTTATCAACTGGATGGATCGCAGGGCTGCTCGAAGAGAGAAAGAACATGTGCGGTTTCACAGCACACCAGAGTTTAAGAAAATGTTCGCGGCAGTTGGATTGAAATATGTAAGCAGCCTGCGGATTGCTTATCCATTGAGAGTGCATATTGCGGAGAAATAAAAACTTCTACTTATATTTTCTGCTCTCGGCAAAATTCATCGCGGCTGCGAAAAGCAAAAACATTCCCAACACCGTGAAGAGCGCGGCTTGAAGGCCAAGCCATTTCCATTGCCATAATCCGAAACCCGCGAACGCTACACCGACAAGTCCATAGAAAATCGTGTTGCGCAAATAAACAGAGCCAACGCGTTTAGCCTGCAATAAGTTGCGCGCAGTCAACTGCTCGAAGGCGCGTACCTGTTCTTCATGACGATTCTTGCAGGCCAACACATCGTCGACGATGGCAGCGCAATCAACACACAATCCGCGCTGACAATGTTTGCAGAGTCCCACCGCGGGTTTATCGGGGTGATAATAGCAAACCAAATTATTCTCCAATTAACTGTAAGATCAATTCTCTTCTGCGCGGCTTGTTGTCGAAATCTATATAAATGACTTGCTGCCAGGTTCCCAAAGTCAATTCGCCTTCAACAAATGGAATCGTCAATGATGGGCCGAGCAGAGAGGCGCGGATATGACTATGTCCGTTGCCATCATGCCAGCGAGCGTTATGTGCGTACTCGTGGTCCTGCGGAATGATTTCCTCGAAGAGCCGTTTTAGATCGTTCAGCGCGCCGCTCTCGAATTCGATGGTGGTCAACGCGCTGGTAGAGGATGGACAGAAAATCGTAACAGTACCAGTTTTCAGTCCGCTTTTGGAAACGGCATGCGCGATCTGACTGGTGATCTCATGAATGTCTGTGTCCCCGTTGGTGGAAAGTTGAATTGAAAGAGATTTTACGGTCATGCCGTGATTATATCTTTTCCACCGGATGTCTCAAGATGGTCTTCATCTTTTCCGGCGCGGCTCGGCGCGGATCGCTCATGTAAATTTCGTGATGCCTGCCGTTTGGGCCGACGCGGTCACGGTAGCCGTTGTCGGCGGCGAAAGAGCGCATCGCTTCAACGGTGGCAGGCTCGGTCGCATATGGACCGATGTGCATGATCTGCACACATAAACCTTCCTCGAACGACTCCAAACGGACTTTCGATAGGATAGGTGAGTCGCCGCGTTTCTTTCTCAGTTGCGCGAGAGCTTCTACGAACAAATCCGGCGTGATAACTTTCGGCTGCAGGATCATCAATGTGTAGGACCAGTTGTCTTTGACCGCGATGTCGAAGTGACCATCCTCCACTCCCCACAGCCCTTCCAGTGCCATGACCGGATAATCGATTGGATTCTCTTTGCGCTTTTTGAGCGCGAACTTAAGCGTATATGCAATTCCATATAACGCTTGTGTGGCTTCGGCGAATTCAGGTGAATTACCCGGCTCTTTGCCTTTTTCGATTGCGCCGTCGATCATCGCAAATTGAAAGCGCGGCACTTGAACGATGGCCGGCTTTTTTGCAGATGGCGCGTAGAATGATTTCAAATCTTTTTTCAGGTCTAGTTTTTGCATGGTGCCCTCCCGAATTGATTATAGTACAAATGTTCTAATTATCCAAGAGATTTTCCGCGCTGAATAGCTTTATCGCCATACTTCTTTCTCAGTGCGTCCAACACTTCCTGCAATTTGCGCGACTTCTCTCCGCCGTCTTCCCACAATGAAAGCTGCCTCAATGGCGGGCCGAGTCCGCTAATGCCAATGCCGAGCAAGCGCACGGCCTGCCCCGGCTTGCGGACTTTTCTCATCAAGGCCAACGCGGCTTTGGCAATCTCTTCGGCGCTGTCGGTGGGTTGTGGCAGAGTCATTTGTCGCGTCAGCGTGGTGAAATCCGGCCAACGTAATTTCAACTTGACTGTAGTTCCGGCCAATTGATTCTTGCGCAACTGCGCGGCAACTTGTTCAGCTTGTTCGTGCAATTCGCGCTCCAACGATTTGTCATCGCGGATGTCGCGCACAAATGTATTTTCCTGACTGATGGATTTGGTCTCGTGTTCGGTGACAATCGGACGATCATCCCGCCCCTTGGCATGATTTGCCAGATCGCGCCCATTCTCCCCAAAACGACGGATCAAATCCGCTTCTGGCCAGCGCGCGATATCGCCGATGGTGTGGATTCCCAGCTCGGCCAGTCGCGTGCCGGTTTTTGGGCCAACGCCCCAAAGTATATCCGCGGGGAGGGGCGCGAGAAAAGCTGCCTCATCGCCCGCGGGGACAATTGTCAGCGCGAACGGAGGCGCGCCACCTTTTGCGGCTTTCTTGCCAACTTCGGTGGCGATCTTCGCCACGAGTTTATTCGAGGCGATTCCGATCGAGCTGGGCAAACCCAATTCGTCGCGGATGCGAGTCTGAAGTCCGCGTGCGATGCGTTCGGGAGGATCGTTTAAGTCTGAAATATCGAGAAAAGCTTCGTCAATCGAGATTTGTTCAACCGACTCGGTCAATTCGTGCAGGCGTTTCATCACTTCACGTGAGACTTCACGATAAACGTGGTGACGCGAGGAAACGATAATCAGGTTCGGAACGAGGCGCACCGCGCGCATCATCGGCATGGCGCTGCGGACACCGAACTGACGCGCCGCGTATGAGCACGAAGCCACCACACCACGCTCGCCCGGTTGCCCACCCACCGCGAAGGGTTTGCCGCGTAAATCGGGGTCATAGTTCTCCTCCACGGCGCAGAAAAAGGCGTCCAAATCAAGGTGCAAAATCCTGCGTTCCATACTCATATTATAAGGAAAAAATAGGTCATAAGTTCGATATGTACACATATTGAACATTTGTTAAAGAAAAGTTATACTTAGGCATGGCGTATAGTCAAACGAGGAACCTTTGGTTGGATGATGCCGTCATTACGCTGATAGATTTGTGAAGGAGGACCCTATGCGTTCCCGCTTAAAATTTGCCTCTATTTTGCTCTTGTTTGCCTTGATGCTTTCCCTGATCCCGGCCGCGACGATTGTGCAGCCCGCCGCGGCTTGGTCAAGTTGTGATTGGGCGCAGTTTGTGGCTGATGTCACTGTGCCGGATGGCACAACGTACGCGCCCGGCGCGAGCTTCCGAAAAACCTGGCGGTTAAAGAATATCGGTTCTTGTGCATGGACTACTTCCTACGCACTGGTATTCGATAGCGGCGAGAGATTTGGCGCGCCGGCCGCGGTCAATTTCCCGATTACTGTCAATCCCGGCCAGACCGTGGATATCAGCGTGGACATGACTGCGCCGAGCACAGCTGGGCAGTATTACGGATATTGGAAACTGCGCAACGCCTCCAACGTGGTTTTCGGAATCGGTTCCACCGCCAGCAGCTCGTTCTGGGTTGAGATCAATGTCAATACAAGCGCTGGCACCGGCTATGATTTCACTGCCAACGCGGCATCCGCCGCATGGGCGAGTGGAGCGGGCGCGTTATCCTTCCCCGGCACGGACGGTAGTTCCAGTGGTTTCGCGTTGAGTCAAAGTAATCCTCACTTTGAAAGTGGCGTGACTTCTGCACAACCCGGGTTGTTGTTTGCGCCGAACAACATCGTAAACGGTTATATTCAAGCGACTTATCCGGTCTTTCATGTATTAAGCGGCGACCGCTTCCAAGCTACGATCGGTTGCGACTATGGCGCGACCAATTGTTACGTTGCGTATCAGTTGCAATATCAAATTGGTTCTGGCCCGATTTACACATTCTGGACTTTCCGCGAAAAATACGATGGTCTCACGTATAACGTTGATCTTAATTTAAGTTCCCTGGCGAATCAGGATGTTAAATTTATTTTGTCGGTTTCCGCATATGGATCGCCGGTAGGCGACCGCGCTTTGTGGGGCAATCCGATCATTTCGCGGGCTGGCGTGACGCCTCCCCCAGTCACTGTGACTCCATATCCAACTGGCGGATATAACTATGATTTCGGTACAAGCTCCTCTGCGTTAGCCTCCGGCTATAACCGCGTGACTGAAACCACGGCTTACACCTCCGGTGGATTTGGCTGGACCGATACATCCACGCTCGAATCGCGTGACCGGACTTCCAGTTCCGATCCGTTGCGGCGCGACTTTGTGATGAGCAGTTCCGCCGCGCGTACCTTCAGAGTCGATTTGCCGAACGGTAGTTATCTGGTCACCGTCACGATGGGCGATAATGATTATGCTCACGACAATATGATCGTGAAAGCGAATGGCGTGACGGTGCTGTCGAATGTGAGTTCGGCCGCGGGCAGTTTCGCGGTCAACAGCTTCAACGTCACGATTAGCAGCGGTTCTTTGTCGCTGGAATTTTCAGACGGCGGTGGAAGTGATCCGACTTGGGTAGTCAACGCGTTGACCATTTCTCCAACGACGCCGCCTACCTCAGGCTGTGACCGCGCACAGTTCATTACAGATGTAACCATTCCGGATGGCACACCTTTGGCGCCCGGCATTGCCTTCAGCAAGACATGGCGTTTGAAGAACATCGGCACTTGCACGTGGACCACGGGTTACGCGTTGATCTTCGATAGCGGTGAAAAGATGGGCGGCCCCGACAGCGCGGCGTTGCCCACCAACGTGGCGCCTGGTCAAACAGTAGACATCACGGTTCAACTCACTTCGCCCACAACCGCTGGCACATATCGCGGATATTGGAAGTTCAGAAACGCCAATGGTGTTCCGTTCGGCATTGGCGCGGCCGCGAACAAATCTTGGTGGGTTGAGATCAGAGTCACAGGCACGGGAATCGTTCCGGCAACTTCAACGCCTTTGACTCCGGTAACTCCGGCCACACCGATTGCTGGCACTTCGTTTGATTTCGCAACCAATGCTTGTAACGCTGCCTGGTATAGCGCGGCGGGTCAGCTTCCTTGTCCCGGCACGGATGGCGATCAGCGCGGCTTTGTCCTCAAGCAATCCAATCCGCATCGCGAAGACGGCGCGACAGTTGCCCAGCCCGGCCTGTTGACTTTCCCGCAGAACGTCTTCAACGGTTACATTCAAGGCATCTATCCGCCTTACTTGGTCAAAGCCGGTGATCGGTTCCGCTCTGTTGTCAACTGCGAATACGGCGCCACCTCCTGCTATGTTGTATTCCGGCTCGATTACCAAATTGGCAACGGCGGAATTCAAACCTTCTGGGCGTTTGTTGAGAAAACTGATGGCCTGTTTTATCAAGCCGATTTGGATTTGAGTCCGCTGGTTGGACAGAATGTTAAGTTCATCCTGACTGTGCTCTCGACCGGTTCTCCAACAGGTGACCGCGCGTTATGGATAAGTCCGATCATCTACAACGGTTCTGCAGTCCCGACAGTTGCTCCCGCGACATCGACTCCTCTTCCGCTGACGGCTACGCCGACCTTAACGTCGACTCCACAGCCGCCAACGGCGACACCTACC
Organism: Anaerolineales bacterium; assembly: GCA_035541395.1. Taxonomy (GTDB): domain Bacteria; phylum Chloroflexota; class Anaerolineae; order Anaerolineales; family Villigracilaceae; genus JACPVF01. The sequence goes on along the minus strand of DATKNJ010000231.1, from coordinate 2,487 downwards.
ATGACGAATACGCCGATGCCGCCGACTGATACAGCAACAGCGACACCTTAACAGAATTTCTTGTGATAAAAACAGCCGCGGCCTTGGTCGCGGCTGTTTTGCAACTGAAACATTTTGCTTCATCGGGTTGTCTTGCAGGGGATTGAGTTCAATCGATAATGAGGAGAATCTATGAACTTGCGAACTGCTTTTTGTCTCGCCTGCATTTTGATGTTGTTCACAGCCTGTGCACCTGCTTCAACAGCCACGAATTCCCTTCCTTCGACGCCAACTATAGTTGCCGTTAATTCACAAGAACTATTGTTGAGCATGGACTCAACGTCCGATGAAATTCAACAGGCCATGTTGGTCAGCGCCACAAAATGGAAAACCATTTTCATGGATGGAGTTGTAACTTGGAATGATACAACCGGCAATAACCAACCACCGCAGGTTTTTCATCAGCAAGTTTGGATCGATCAACTCAAGTTTCGCTTCCGCTATTTGAATGGCCCACAAAACGGCGCAGCAGATTATTTCAAGGCATCAGATGGCGCGACGATTCTTGAAATGGATTTGAAGACGGGGCAAACGCAAAGTTCGTCCATGCCAGATTTTTCTCTTCAGACTCCTCAATTTGTTCCAACGTTGACTCCAGGCATGGCTTACCCTCAACCGTTATGGGGACAAATGGGTTCGCCGCTTGGTGAGTTGGCGTATTCATCCGACTTCGCGCAGAATGAAGGTACCTTCAAGCCAGTCGCGCTAGACCAAGTAGCTGGGCGACAAACTTTGGTTGTTGATTGGACGTATGCAAAAAACACACAGCCATCGTTCCGCGCCTGGCTGGATACTGCCACGGCTGTGATTCTGAAGAAACAGGATTTCGGCAAAAGCGGCGGCGATACAGTTCAAAGTGAGATTTCAGTTCAAAATGTGACTTACGATGCGGCCCTCGACGATTCATTATTTAGCGCGCCTGCTGTGACACCGCAGTTTGCTGATTCCAATGGGGCTATGCCTACACTTCCAGTCGCGGCGACGGCTCTCCCGTCTGGACAGGACGCGCAAGGTGAATTGTATTTCTTCACGCTTCCGCATAAACCTGGCGAGAATATTCAATTAGTGCGTTTGCCCGGTTCTTGTGTCGAAGCGCTCGCGGCTTGCCCGCAATTGGAATCTGTTGCCGCGCCATTTCCATTCAACTTTAATTTGAGTCCGTTGGCTTGGTCACCGGATGGAAAGTTAGCCGCGTTTGCTTATCCCGATAACGCCAACGGCACGCCGTACAAATTATGGATTTTTGATCCGGCTGCGGACACGTGGAAATCGCTGGCCGAGTTTCCGTTCATCGATCCGCCTTATTGGTCGCCGGATGGAACATGGCTGGCGTTCCGCGTACAGGATGGCAAGGGCGGCGAGGATGTGTACGCGGTGCATCGCGATGGAAGCGAGTTGAAAAATTTGACCGCAAATGGAAAGTTGCCCGTTGCAGGTCGGCCTTATGTAATGGATGGTTGGTTAACTGAAAATATCATTGTGCGCGCCGGCATCCCCGGCGCGCAAGGCTCGGTGTATTTGATTCGCGCCTCTGATGGCGCGGTGCAACCGATGTTTGAAACACTGTTTACAAAAGCAGTTTTCTTTCCATCGAAGGATGGCGCGTTCCTGGCTTTTGATAGTTATGATGAGAACAGTCAGAAGCATGTGCTGAAGATTTCTGAACCTGATGGCGCCAACGCGATCGATGGGGCTACCTTCTCCGGCGGAAGTTTGTATCCGATTGTTTGGTCGCCGGATACGAGTCGTATCGCCTTTGCACATTTCACCACTTCGACGAATGGGAATCCTTCTGTGATTGTGTATGTAGTTGGACGCGACGGCCGCGGCTTGGCGCAAATCTATCAAGGGGTGACAGTTGGTTCGCTGCAATTCTCGCCGGATGGTAAATTTGTTTTGGTGGAAGAAACTACTACGCCGACAGGCGGTCATCTCTTCGCAGTGAATTTGGATACGTTGGAACAACACATTCTTTCTGCCCCCGGCCTGACTCTCGATACTGATTGGTACGCGCCTTCCTGGCGGCCTTGATTTTTAACCACAGATAAACCCAGATGAAAAGGACTTTCTTGTTTATCTGTGGTTCTATTTTTCTCTTCGGCCTTTGGTTACGATTCGAATCGGCGTTCCGAGAAAACTATATTCTTCACGGATTTTGTTTTCCAAATAACGCAGATAACTGAAGTGCATTAACTTTGGATCATTGACGTAAATCATAAACGTTGGCGGATCGCTGCGGACTTGTGTTCCATAAAACATCTTCAGAGCGCGGCCAGACTTCGATGGATGCGCGTGTAAATCCTGCGCGTTCTGAATAATCTGATTGATCTTGGATGTCGTCAAACGCGCCAGGCGTTCTTCTTGTACGCGTAATGCAAGTGGCAGCACTTGATCCACGCGCTGGCCGGTTTTGGCAGAGATAAACAGGATCGGCACGTAATCCATGAA
>DATKNJ010000230.1:0-10699 GCA_035541395.1 Anaerolineales bacterium | reverse complement strand
GCAAAATAGACAAATATTTATTTTGTAACTGTAATCGCTCTTGTATTAAGCGCTGTTCAGTAATGTCTTCTTTAACAGCGACATAGTTTGTGATACGTTCATTGACATCCATAATCGGCGAAATAGAGGCAGTTTCCCAATAAAATTCGCCATTCTTTTTTCGATTACAGAATTCGCCATGCCATTCCCCACCTGCAGTGATCGTTTCCCAAAGTTGACGATGAACTTCAGGAGGAGTTCGATTCGTTTTTAGTATCCTCGGATTTTTCCCCAGCGCTTCCTGCAAGGTATAACCAGTGACCAATGTAAATTTAGGATTCACATATTGAATATTTCCATCAATATCGGTGATCACAATCGAAGCTGGGCTGGCTTCAACGGCACGAGAAAGTTGTCGAAGTCGTTCATCTGCCCATTTTCTCTTGGTCACATCACGAAGGGTAATCAACCTTCCAATAACAGCTTTATCTCTATTACGCAAAGGCGACAAACCTAATTCAAACCAGCGCTGTATATCGCCTTCACCAATGGAGATTTCCTCGAGCGTCTCCAGCACATCCTCGTATTTCTTTGTTAAATTGGGCCACCGATTAAATATATCCAGCGCAGGTTTACCGACGGTTTGCGCTACGGAGATACCGATCATGGTTGCGGCCGCGCGGTTGATATCCGCGACTCGACCTTGTGAGTCGATGACAATCATTCCATCTTCCATTTCCTCCACAATCGTGTCGCGCGCGAGAGGGAGTAGATTAATCAACTGAAAACGGAAGATTGCCCAAGCTGTCGAAACGACCGCCACAGTAAAACCAAAAGGCGTCAGGTCAAGATTTGTAATCGGGGTTAAACCAGTTATGTAAATGAAATTACCGATCCATGGCGCAATGACAGCAACGATCAAGGCCGCGATCTGCCTTCGATACAATCCATGCTTATGTCGTATCAATCGAACGATAAAATACGTGCCGACCAATAGAAGCAAATAAGCATAAATCCAATAAATCCAAAACCAAAATCCATGAACCACCCCCAGGGATGAAAAACCGCCTGCCTGACTTATATAATATCGGCTCCAAATCAAGCCATGATATTCTGTTGTAAAGACCAATAGAAGTGTAATAAGAGGCAATATCCCAAAAGTAACAATGCTGCGTAACGAAAGTTGCCTATTTTGATTGAAATAATTGTAGCAAAAGACCATCCACAACAACGGGATCGTGGTCGTACCGATATATTCAACTTTAGCCCAAAGCACTTTGGTTGGCAGATCGGCGCCCGCGATTTCCAACGCATACCCAACCGCCCACACCGCCACTGCCAGAGCCAACCAGGCTAAAGCAGGCGCGCCCGCCACCATGCGGTGAGACCACGCGTAGTATGCCACCCAAATCGAGATAGCTCCCGCAACGCATAAAGGAATAATATAAGGCGTATATAAAAAGTGCATTACAAATCCCGTCCCGAAAACATTTAGACAATATCTGCCGAGATAATCTTTTTTAGAATTATAAGGTTTGAACTAGAAAATCGAAGGATAACAAATGTTACCTTTTACAAGTTACATTTTATACACATCCGAACAACTTTATTAACTCATGTTTGATTGTAAATCGAAGCCAAACCATTTGCCCCAACTATATCGGAACTGAAACGTTTGAAAATCCTGCGATACGAGGTGACGGCAACGAGAACTTGGATTAAGATAGCGCAATACTTTAATCAAATTTGGAGTCTGCGTGCAAAAACACATTGAACTCACCCGCCAACGATTACAATCCTTCTCCCAAAAACTTTCCGGTTTGTTTTATCCTGAGCACTCTCCCTTGCAAATGCAAGTCTATGCGGCTCCTGATCGCGTTTCCTATTATGAAGCCCTGCAAGGGATTTATTTGCCGGTTTCTGTTGGAGCAAAGCTAGGGCCACTTTGGTCAACGCATTGGTTCAAAGTACAAGCTGCGATTCCCCATCAATGGCAAGGTCTGGAAGTACATCTCCTTTGGGATTCTTCATCCGAAGCTTGTATCTGGCTGGACAGTTCGCCCGTTCAAGGATTGACCGGTTCTTTCAGCAGTTGGGGAGATGACTCTATCCGCAAAGAATATGTCATTACGCCTAAAGCAACTGGAGGTGAGACATTTGAGGCGTATATCGAAGTCGCCTGCAACGGACTATTTGGTCTGGATCAACAAGCTAACAATCCGCGCATCGGCGAACTACAACAGGCGGAGATTGCGCTGTTCGACCGTCAAGCTTGGGAACTCTACTGGGATTTGAAAGTAATCGCCGATATGGCTCTTTACCTTCCGGCGAACACACCGCGCGGCGGCCAAGCCCTTTATACTGCCAACGCGATGGTCAACACGATTCTGCTGAACGACCGCTCCACCTGGAGCCAAGCCCGCCAACTCGCCGCTGACTTTTTCGCCGCGCAAAACGGCGACGGCCAACACAATCTATCAGCAGTAGGACACGCACATATCGATACGGCCTGGCTTTGGCCGATGGCCGAAACGCGACGAAAATCTGCTCGGTCGTTTTCGTCTGCCACACAATATATGGAAATGTATCCCGAATATAAATATGCCTGTTCTCAAGCCCAACAATATGAATGGATGAAAGAGCAATATCCCGGCTTATACGAGCGCATCAAAGACAAAGTCAAGAGCGGCCAGTTTATTCCAGTCGGCGGCACATGGGTGGAGCCAGACTGCAATATTCCATCTGGTGAATCTTTGGTGAGACAATTCCTCTTCGGTCAACGTTTTTTCCAACAGGAATTTGGAATCACTTGCAATGAATTTTGGAATCCAGATGTGTTCGGCTACAGCGGCGCTCTACCGCAGATCATGCAACTGGCAGGCATCCAATTTTTCCTCACGCAGAAGTTATCCTGGAATCAATTTAATAAACCCGCGAGCCATACTTTTCTTTGGGAAGGAATCGATGGTTCGCGCGTGCTTACCCACTTCCCGCCCGCTGATACGTACAATTCCACAGCCAGCGTCAAAGAAATGCTCTACCTTGTCAACAACTTTAAGGATCACGAACGCGCCAACGAAAGTCTGATGCTTTTCGGCTATGGCGATGGCGGAGGCGGCCCAACTCCTGCCATGCTCGAACAATTGCGTCGCATGAAAGATGTGGATGGTTTACCGCGTGCGGAGATTCGCTCGCCAAAAGAATTTTTCACGCGCGCCGCAGCGGATATCAAAGACCCGACCGTTTGGGTTGGTGAACTTTACTTCGAGTTGCATCGCGGCACGTATACGACTCAAGCGCGCAACAAACGTTTCAACCGCCAATCAGAATTTCTTTTGCACGATGTCGAAATGATTTCTGCTTTGGCCATGCTCACGAATGGCATGTCATATCCTGTTGCAGACTTACAAATGATGTGGAAAAAAGTACTGACGAATCAGTTCCACGATATCATTCCCGGCTCTTCGATCAACGAAGTCTATCAAGACTCGACTCGCGACTACGAGAAAATCATTCGCCGCGGCTCCGACCTCCGAGAGAATGCTCTGGCGACTCTCTTCCCCTCTGGAAAACAGTCCGATAGGATTGGCGTTTTCAACACGCTCTCTTTCCCGCACACGGAAGTTATCGAACTGCCGGAAGGAATGTCCGGGACTCAATCGGCTGCTTCAGGACGCGGTTTGGCGCTCGTGTCCGCGCCGGGGATTGGATACGCGATTCAGCGCGTCGAGGATCCCGATCGCAGCGTATCCATCGTCGAAACGCGGGACAACTTTCAGCTGGAGAATGAACGGCTGAAAGCTGTCATCAATCGTCAGGGTGAACTGGTCAGCCTGTTCGATAAAACCAATCAGTGCGAATGCATCCAGCCCGGAGAACGCGGCAATCGTTTCGTTTTGTATGAAGATCAGCCGAACAATTGGGATGCCTGGGATGTGGATATTTTCCATTTAGAAAAGCCGCTTGCGATTGGCGATGTGGTCTCGATCAAAATCATCGAAAGCGGGCCGTTGCGTGCCGCTCTCGAAGTTGAACGCGTTATCTCAGCTTCCAGCCATCTGCGACAAGTGATTTCGTTAACTGCTCCAAGCAATCGACTCGACTTCGAATGTTTTGTCGATTGGCATGAAAAGCAAAAATTTTTGAAAGTGGAATTCCCGCTCAATGTTCGCGCACAGTCGGCTACATATGAAATCCAATTCGGCCACGTGCAGCGCCCCACTCACTTTAACACCACGTATGATCTGGCTCGCTTTGAAGTCCCCGCACACAGGTGGGCTGATCTTTCAGAACCGAATTTTGGCGTAGCGCTGCTCAATGATTGCAAATATGGATACGCCACGCACGACAATATCATGCGGCTTTCATTGCTGCGTGCCAGCATCGCTCCCGATCCTCATGCAGATGAAGGACAACATCAATTTCGTTACGCGCTTCTTCCGCACGCTGGCAATCCGCAAACTGCAGGAGTGATCGAGGAAGCCTATCGGTTTAATGTACCTTTGTTGCTCTTCCGAACAGACGCAAAGGAAAACCAGAAATCCTTCTTCAACGTAAGCAACCCAGCGATGCTCCTAGACACGGTGAAAAAAGCGGAAGATAGCGATGCCTTGATTCTGCGACTATATGAATCGCGTGGCACACGCGGCTCTTTTCATCTCACCAGTTCTTTGCCTTTACGTTCAGCAACTTTGGTTAACTTGTTGGAAGATAAACTCGCCGATCTCAATTGGTCAGGCGATGGCATTGAGTTAGAATTTAAACCTTTTCAAATCATCACTTTGCTATTGAAAATGTAAGAATAAATTTACTTATTACATTTTGATTTTGGGATGTTGAAAGACGCGAATGGACACAGATTATCTTGAAGGTTTTTTTCTGTGACTCCACGACAAAATGAATCACGAAGTCAATTCCTGTGCCAGTTGCCCGCGTGAACGTGATTGTCCCACCCGCAAACAGAACGCACCGATGATATATCCACTGGCGGCCAGCGCGTATAACCAACGCGCGCCTACGAGATCATAAATGGCACCTGAAACCGGTGCGGCGAGAATATTCACTAGACTCGCCAGCGTAACGGTATACAACGCCAGCACGGTTCCCGTCTCGTTTCTGTCCGTACGACTGCTGATCACCCCAATATAAGAAACGGTATAAAGGCTGAACGCGGTACCGCCGATAAAGCGCATGATCATGATCGTGGCAATGGACGGAAAAAATAATACGACCAATCGCTGAACAGACGTTGCAAGGATGGCACTGAACAAAACACGGTCCGCGCCATAACGGCGCACAAAGCGATCTGAGTAAACCATAAAAGGCAACTCGACTAACGCGCTTAAGATCCCCGCTATCGAAATCAATTGTTTGGATGCGCCGAGTTCTTCCAAAAACACATTTTCAAATTGCGTAACGCCGCTGTTCGCAAATCCGATGAAGATCAACCCAATGGCCAAACCGAGCAAAACCCGGTCACGCGTGACGCGCCGGATCGCAGTCCGCAAACCCGGCTTGGGAAGTTGGGCATTCAGTTGCGTGACGAAATGATGCGGTTGAACAAAGAAAATCAGTCCGGCTCCCAATATCCACATGAGGCTGACGCCGACAAAACCCGCGATGAAATCGAAGCGTTGGATCAGCCATCCCGATGTCAGTACAGCGACAATCCATCCCAAGGAGGCGAAGACGCGAATACTTCCATATCCGCTTCCTGTGGAACGCGAAACGGATACCGCCATGGAATCGGATACAGGCGAAACGCTGGATCCCGCCAAAGCCTGGAAGAAGACAGTGACAAGAATCGGAACATAGAAAGTTTGGTGTCCGAGGATGAAATACCCCAACGCGCTCAAGAAAATGACAAGTTGCAGAAGATCGCGAGCATGCGGTTGCTTTTTGATCTCACTGACGATGATCGGCGCGAAGAGCAGCCCTACAATGGAGCTTGTGGATGTGACAGTCCCAATTTGAGTGCCACTGAGTCCCAAACTGACATAATACAGATTGATAAATGGTGAGATAAACCCTATACCACCCATGTACGCGAAATAATAGGCTCGCGAGAAGATAAGATCACGTTTTAAAGTTTTGGACAGCATGGTGGCAAACGGGCGAAGTATATCATTGGCGCTGACAGGCCATTATGTCGAACCTGGTCTGATGAGAGTCGCCAATCGGTGATTATCTCGACTCGTCACTATGGGACCAGCATCGCTGATCCCATAGTGACACTCACTACTTGTTTCGCTTCCTCTTGGTCAATAAATTTCGATCACCCGCCAAGTTGGCTCATACCGCGCTGCGCTCCAGCCGATACAGCAACGCGCATATCATGATGTTCAGGCTTGTTGGCAATCGCCTGATGAAAATACGAATCCAAAGGATGACCAGCGCGCAACGCCTCACGTACAGAAACCTCATTGGGAATGACCAAACACGAGCGCAGTTTCCCGTCTGAGGTAAGGCGCAAGCGATTACAATTCTGGCAGAAGTGTTCGCCCAAGGGTGAAATGAATCCGATCGTGCCAAGCGCATTTGGAATGTGGAATGTACGCGCCGGTCCATTACCAACCGGAGTCTCTTCCGGTTGAAGATTTAAATTCGAAAGTTCGGCATGCATATCCTGGACAGAGAAATAACGATTGCCAGGCACGGGTAAATCATCACCCCAATCTCGCACATTCCCAATCGGCATGAGTTCAATGAAACGCACATGCCATTCGTTTTCAATCGTCAGACGCGCCATCGGAATCAACTCATCGGCGTTGAGACCGCGCACGATAACGGTATTCAATTTGAGGGGCGTGAGATGCGCACGTTCGGCAGCCGCGATTCCCTTCCAGACGCGGTCGATCTTTCCGCCGCGCGTGATGCGCTTGAATTTATCGGCATCCAACGTATCGAGACTGACGTTGACGCGCGTCAATCCTGCGTCGGCCAGCGGCTGTGCGAGTCGTTCAAGTAACATCGCATTCGTTGTAAGACTGACTTCTTCGATGCCGGAAATGGATGCGATTCGCTGAACGATTTCAACAATGTGCGGATGCACCAACGGCTCACCGCCGGTAAGACGGACTCGCTTCACACCACCCTGCGCGGCTGTTTTGACCACCTGAACAATTTCATCCACTGATAGTTGGTCTGCGCGCGGCTGCCATTGCAGGCCTTCGCGCGGCATGCAATAAACGCAACGCAGATTGCAGCGGTCAGTGACCGAGATGCGCAGATAAGTGATCGAACGTCCAAAAGAGTCAACGAATTTCATGGTTTACCAAAAGCTAAAGCTTACCTTTGATATTCAAAGACCGGTACTTCAACGGGCAACTCATAATAGGCTTTCCCGGCACAAGCGCGGCAGAGAGGAATACCATCTACGACAATCTCACGTTCGTTCATGACCTCCTCACCGCAGATCGCGCAATTCACGCGATGTCCCGGTCGGGAAACAATTCGCTCAATAGGTGTAGCGAGATTCACTTCAGTGATGGTTACAAGATTTTCATCGGGCAGGGTTTGATAGGCTTGCATCTGTGCGAAGTAATGACGCGGTTCTTCCGGCACACATGAGCAGGCTTGCTGGCGGGCATCCAATACCGGTGCGACGCGTAAAGCGTGTCCACTCTTCGTATCTACGAATGTGGCCGCAACTTTGCCATAATCCTCTACGCGCAAGGTGCGATGGCCCACCGTGCATTCCGTGGCTGCGATCACACCATCTGCAAAGCAACCGTCTGTTTCAAGAATGACCAGTAATTGTTTTCCAGCAGGCGGTTCCGTAAAACCGAGAGCAGATAATCCTGCCATGCCGATGCGTACACCGAGGATCTGGCGCGGGCACAAATGATTATGGTGACTAGAGGAAATTGCGAGCAGGGTTTGTAAATCTTTCATGTCAAGCTCCAATAAAACAGGACTGTCTCGAAAAGAGACAGTCCTGCAAGGGCAGTGGCTAATCTCCTTTCCAAATCGATCCTGTTAAGGATTTCGGGAGGCTGTCATATTTCTACAACAACCCTTGCCTCATTTAGAGACTTGTCCATCTGCCGTGGCATAACTTTAGGCATGATGGATCGGAGTTATTTTGGATGAAGACGTGCCCGGAGTCCATCCGATCACATCATACTAATCTTGCAATGCTTTCACATCGCTACTTGGGATATTTCCCGCATCACCCTCGCGGGTGATTGGAAAATCGATCCCTAGAATTTTTTCAATTCATCCTTTGTCTTTTTCAAATCATCCAGCACATCCAGCTCTGTTTTCAATTCGTCGGAAAGGGAGCTGAAATATGCCTTGAAGTTGCGAATCAACTTGCCTGCTTCGCGCGCCATACGCGCCAACCGTTCGGGGCCAAGCACAATGGCTGCCAGCAGGAAGATGACAACCAACTCGTTCGTTCCGATACCAAAGAGATCCATATCAGCCTCTTCCAACGATCGCGGCCAGCAGAATGCTGATCACATAGAGTCCCATCAGCGGCGCCATCACCAACCCCATGTTGACCGGGTCAACGGTCGGCGTGACCGCAGCCGCGACCACCGCAATGGCAACCACCGCATAGCGCCATCCGCTTGCCAGTTGTTTGGCGGTCACAAACTTCAGCTTTGCCATGAACATAATAATGAGAGGCAATTCGAAGCAGATGCCGATCCAGAACATCAGGCGTGTGATGAAATCGAAATAGTTTTCCGGCCGGACTTGTGTGGTGATTCCGAGGAAACCGGTCAGGAACGGAATGGCGGATGGCAGCATGACGAACCACGTAAAGGCCGCGCCACCCGCAAACAAAATGGTCGCCAGCGGGACAAGGATCAGCACCCATCTTCGTTCACTGTCTTTGAGCCCGGGCATGATGAACGCCAGAATTTGGTACACGATAAACGGCATTCCCAAAATGAAGCCGCCGAGCAGAGAAACCTTCATGAAGATGGCGATGTTCTCGGTGATTTCAATGGAGACCAGTTTTTGCGGCCCGCCAACAGGTGCGGCGAGATAGTCAATGATCTGGCGTGCAAACATGAAACAGATGGCCGTGGTCGCGATCAATGCCATAAACGCTTTGAAGAGTCTGCGGCGCAGTTCATCCAAATGCTGCAACAACGGCATCGAAGTTTCCAGTTGAAGACTGGCTTTGCGATGCGCGCGGCCGAAGGCGCGTAGATAACTATCCCAGCCTCGTTTGCGTTTCTTGGTGACGTCGGACTCAGTGTCGATGGCGGACATTATTTCTTCGCGGGATCAGATTCCGGGTCAGCAGGTTTTGACTCGGCTGGTTTGGATTCAGGAGTGCCTTCATCCTTACCGGAAAGGCCATTACGGAATTCCCGTACAGCTTTTCCCATTTCACCAGCAATTGCGCCGATCCGCCCTACTCCGAATAACAACACAATGATCACCAAGATGATAATCAGCTCGGGAGCACCGATATCCATTCTTTCTCCTTTTACATTCAATACACTTACAATCCCGAAAAGGAAAGGTTATTTTTCCTCTTCGGATTTCTCGTCATTTTTTCCAGCCAACCCATCGCGAAAATCGCGAATCCCCTTACCCATCTCACCTGCGATCTTGCCAATGCGCCCCACGCCGAACAGCAGGATGATGATGAGAAGAATAATGATCAGCTCTGTGGCTCCAAATCCAAACATGTTCACTCCTTATACGTCCGAAAGTCGAAATTCTTTAGGCGAAGTCAAATCAAGTTTCAATTCCCGCAAATAAGTTTCCCCGTCGCGGTCTTCCAAAACCTGAGTTGATATGCCTACTTCCACATCCAGCGCGTTCAAAAGCTTCACTTTGCTGACATGAAATTCAAGTATTTGAGAATCATCACTAAACAGATACTGTTTTAATCCTTTTTTATCGAAAAAAGTCTTGGCGCGCTTTGCATCCTCGCCAAAGACTTTGGCCGATTTCAAAAAATAATCTTTCTGAGAAAAATACAGCACATTGTGATTAATTCGATGTGCGTCCTGTTGATAAATTTGGCCTGTATGTTTGTTCTCCAGCGAGCAATAATGGACCCCGAGCTTGAGGCCCGCGTCGAGGGCAAATTCGATCAGGTCGAGAGAAGTTTCCTCACTACCCGCCACCGGCAAGCCGCCTGCATACCAATAGTTGTATAACACGCGGAACGGTCTGGCCTTGATGCGATAGCCGCGCCTGCGATATTCTTCCGCGTTGTGATATGGAAAACAAAATTCCAGCAAGTTGATTCCAAACACGCCCAAACGGTCGAGTTCGAGCAATACGGCTTTCATCTCGTCGAACGCGCCTGGCAACACTGGCATCTCAACCATTACATTGGGGATATATTCACGCGCCAGGGCAATCTGGTTATACGTGTGACGCTGCGCGGTTTCAGTATCTTCGATTCGAATACTGAAGCGAATCTCATTCATGCCCGTGTCTTTGAAAGCCTGCAACGTCTCGCGGTCGAGGTGATCGCCGCAAGTGTATAGCCGCGTATAAACCTTTGGAAAATTCTGGCGAGCGCGTTGGAAAAACTGGATTGTTTTTTCCTTGTAAAGCAGAGGCTCCCCGCCAGTCAACGCAAGATGCTGAACACGCTGACCGCTATCCTGCAACTCATCCAATTCCGCCGCGACATCGCGGATGCTCTCGCGAAACTGTTCATAATCTTCCTGATTCGGATTGAAACAAAAGAAACAATTGCGATGACACTTCAACGAAATAAAATAGGTTTGACTTCCCGCCG
>DATKNJ010000229.1:0-9140 GCA_035541395.1 Anaerolineales bacterium | reverse complement strand
GATTTATCGCCCGCGGTCACAAATATCTTTTCACCGTTGATGACCCATTCATTCGTTTTCTCATCCAATACAGCGTGCGTCCGAATCGCGGACGTGTCTGAACCCGCGCCTGGCTCGGTCATGCACATGGCAGCAAAGGTTGGCTTCTCTTCAGTGAATCGCGCTAAAAATTTAGCTTTCTGCTCAGGCGAACCCGCGGCTTGTACCGCTGCTGCACCCAGTCCACCGCCAGGCGTGGTGAGATACATGCCGACGTCGCCCCAAGCCAATGCTTCGATTTGAGTCGCAATCAGTTGATATCCAATTGGCGGACGCTTTTCCTTTCGGCTTCCATCTTTGCCACTGCCGCCTTCGCGCGGCGCCAAACTGCTTCCGCCCATGGATTTCATAGCCGCGTGCATGAACTCAATGTAGTCCCAAGGAATCTCGTGTTCGTGTTCATCAAAATAACGCGAATGAGAACGCATCATTTCTTCGGCCACGGTCTTCAACACAAATTGCGCTTGCACAAGAGGTTTCGGTGCTTCAAATTCAATCGACATCGGAGACTCCTTTAAACTATTGCCAAACCGATTAGCATTGCAAAGCCGCGGCCATTACGCATCCACATCTCAACGGGATGTTCGCGAATGTAGCCATGCCCACCGAGAATTTGCACCGCGCGATCTGTAACCATCATGACCATATCCGCCGCGCCAGTCGCTGCAAGATAGGCTTCTACATTGGCATCCTCTCGATGTTGATCAAGCTTCCACGCGGCTTCCCACGTAAGCAAACGACTCGCTTCGATCTCAGTCCGCATCTCGGCCAGCATAAAAGCGATGGCTTGCTTTTGCGCGATCTTCACACCGAAGGCTTCGCGTTCCCTGGCATAATCGCGTGAATATTCAAAGGCGGCTCGCGCCACGCCGATAGCTGTCGCAGCGGAGGCGACGCGCATCGAAGCGAGCGGCAGCTCAAAGTCGTGGCCCGACGCACCGCCTAATCGATTAGACGCGGGAATCTTCACATCATCCAATTTGACTCGATACAGCGGAAGTGCATTGAGTCCCATCAGTTTTTCGCGCTCATCTGAAACAGTCAATCCCGCCGAATCTTTCGGAACGACAAAGCCCTGAGTCTGACCATTGAGATTGGCATACACGATCATGGCTTCGGCGTCTTTAGCAAACGGCACAAACGCCTTCTCACCGTTGAGCACAATCTCATCACTAGAGAGTTTTGCCGTTGTTCGTAAATCATTTGGATCAAAGTCAAACGCGTATTCGATCAGCGCCGCGGTGTATGGTCTCCAATCGCCTTCGATGATCTTCGGCAAATACTGTTGCTTTTGCTCTTCGCTGCCGACCAACAAAACTGGCACAGCGAACAACGACGGCGCCATCACAGACAGCGCACCTGCCAGATCACCGAAAGCCAATTCTTCCGCGGCCAACACACCCGTGACAGCCGAACGCTCGCCGAAGCCGCCATAAGACTCGGGAACCGAGGCTTGCAATAGACCCAACTCCCAACCTTTAGTCACCAGCTTCTTCGGAAGGTCTCGACTCTCTTCAGCGTCATGCGCAGCGACGCGCAGATCATTGGAAGCATACTTCCCCACCGCATCGATCAGCATTTGTTGTTCTTCTGTCGGTTCAAACGAATACATCTCCAAGCTCCTTTAGTTTTCGAGAAGGCCGTTGAAAAATAAATCTGTATATTGATCGGCGATTCTTTCGATAGACAGTGGTCCATCTGGACGATACCAAGTTAAAGTCCAATTGAGAGTCCCCATCAGAGCGCGCACAGTCATTCCCACATCAGGGCAGGAAAACAGATCTGCGCGCACACCCTCTTTTACAACATCCCGCCACAATGATTCAAATCGGTCGCGATTCGGAATGTGGCGGACATGAGACTTTTTATCCAGTGAGCGATGTTCAAACAATAACACTGAGGAAAGGTCGGGTTGTTCGGCGAGAGATTGCAAATAGACGCGAATCATTTGGTGTAACTTTTTATCCGCAGGAATGGATTGGCTTGCGATTGGCGTAATGCGCTCCGTCAGCATTTCCAACGCGCGATCAAGTAACGCCAGCAAAATCTCCTGCTTGGATGAAACATGATGATACAAACTGGCTTTCTGGAGATTCACAGATTTGGCAATATCGGCCATCGAGGCTCCATGAAAGCCCTTCTGCCGAAAGACCTGTGCAGCAGCATCCAAAACATCATCTCTGGTCATCGCTTCTCCCTACCGAACGGTCGGTTTTGAGAGTTTACTACTCAAACATATCTCAGTCAAGATTTGGGAGCGACATACTGGCAACATTTCGAGGTAGCAATGCAAATGTTTCCAATAAACCGATGGACTTGAGCAAAAAATTTAAGACTTTGAAACAAATGGCAGTATAATCATTTCATGGTAACTCCCACTCCAGAAACCACAACAACAACTCCCCCTTCGCCCACACCGGAGCAACTCGCGGCGCAGAGGGAAGCAGAACGCAAACAACGAACCATCGTGATTTCCATCGCCGCAGGTGTAGTTGTTATCCTGGCCGCACTGGTTGCCGCCATCTACTTTTTGCTGCAGCCCGGCACGCCCACAGACCGCATCCGCGATATTTTCATCATCGTGGTCGCGCTCGAGTCACTGGTGATCGGTGTGGCATTGATCGTGTTGATTATCCAACTTGCCAGCCTAATCAATCTTTTGCAAAACGAAGTCCGTCCCATTCTGCATGCCACTAGCGAAACCGTCAACAATCTGCGCGGTACCGCTGAATTCCTTGGCGAAAATGTGATCGAACCGGTCATCAAACTCAATACATATTTGGCCGGTTTACAACGTGTGTTAGAATTGATGGGACTAAAACATAAGTAATTTTTCAAAAAAGGAGCTAACATGTCTGACCATGATGAATTTGGCGCATTTCTGGTAGGCTTCATTGTCGGCGGCCTGACGGGCGCCGTGGTGTCGCTTTTATTCGCGCCTCAGTCCGGTGAGGAGACTCGTGCACTGATCAAAGATAAGAGCATCGAACTGCGCGACAAAGCCTCTGCCAGCGCGGAAGATGTCATTGCACGTGCCGAAGCTGCGGCCACAGAAGCCCGCACACGCGCGGAAGAACTTGCCCAACAAATGGGCGAACGCGGCAAGACTGCGCTTGAAGAAGCTCGATCGCGCAGCATGGGGGCCGTGGAAGAAGTCCGCTCCCGCGGCAAGGAAGTAGTTGAGGCCGTTCGCAAGTCGTCAAAGAAGAGCGACGAAGCCTCTGCATAAACTTGAAAGAGTTTTATAGGCAAGGGTTTGACGGCCGTCAAACCCTTGTTTTATTATCATGCTCATCTCGCGCTTACTCAAGCTTTTCTTTCATTGGCTCTACCATCCGTTTGCGTTCGCGTATGATTTCGTCGCGGCGGCCGTTTCATTTGGTCACTGGAACGATTGGGTACAGACGGTCATTCCGATGATCGAGGGCACGCGCGTGCTGGAACTTGGTTATGGCCCCGGACATTTACAACGGTCACTCCAACGCCTCAACTTGCTCGCCGTTGGTTTGGATGAATCTCCCCAAATGAGTCGACTTGCCGCGCGGCGACTGCGAAACGCGCCCGCTAAAGTTAACTTAACGCGCGGCCTGGCGCAGAATCTGCCTTTCCCTGCCGCGACCTTCGACACCATCGTCTCGACCTTTCCATCGGGTTACATCGTCGATGTGGATACACTCTCTGAAGTGAAGAGAACATTGAGAAACGGCGGCAGACTGATCGTCCTGATGGCGGCCTGGCCGAAGAATCCATTTCTTGGCTGGTTGTTTCGCGTCACTTCCCAATCGCCGACTGAAACGATGGAACTTCTCGAATCAAAAATAAAGGAACCTTTTCATGAAACAGGCTTCGATGTGGAAATTCGAGCGTTTGATGTACAATCGAGCCGTTTGTTAACAGTGATTGCACGGAATTAAATCAGCGCAAAATAGCGATATGATGTTGGCTGAAGATTAAACAGATTATTATATGTCTTGAGGTGAATATGTTCTTCAAAAAATTACGTGAACCCGTAAACAGCCTAACGCATTGGGGCGGCGCGCTTTTAGCGTTGATTGGGTTAGTCGCATTGCTCATTGTTGGATGGAGCACGCCCGCGAAAATTATCTCATTGACAATCTACGGCGTCAGCTTGATTGCCATGTTCTCGGCCAGCGCCACATATCACATGGTGCGCGTGAAAGATAAAGCGCTGGAAATCTTTCGCAAGGTTGATCATTCCGCCATTTATCTGTTGATCGCCGGAACGTATACTCCATTTTGTGTCAATGTTTTCACAGGGTTTTGGAAGTGGGGTCTACTGAGCATTATCTGGTCGTTGGCGGCAATTGGAATCATCGTCAAGATTTTTATCATCCGCGCGCCGCGCTGGGTGACGGCCGGTATCTACGTGATGATGGGCTGGCTTTGTGTAATCGCGATTGGACAGTTCATTTTGCTGCCAGCCTGGATCATAACTTGGATGATTATCGGTGGTGTGACTTATACACTCGGCGCCATTGTGTATGTCACCAAGATTTTCAATTTCGTGCCCGGTGTGTTCGGTTTTCACGAAGTATGGCATATCTTTGTGCTATTAGCGGCCATCGCACATTTTATCGCCGTGCTGGGAGTGGCGCTATAAATTCCGCCGCGTAAAAAACGGGCCGCGACGCGGCCCGTTTTTTATTTCAGAATCTGGAATAGGTTACTGTAATCGTCAGTCCATAACTGGATATTGGTTGAGTAGCTATTCAACAAAACCGAATGAGATTGGATCGCCGGGATATGCAAAAGCGCCGGATCACGCGCTAGCAAAATCCATTCGGACGGAAAACCGTCATCATCGGGACCGGCCGCGTGGTCCACGCGAACCATGGAAAGACCGAACGCATGCGCGAGTTGCCAAAACACAGGCTGCAAGTCGAGATAACGATTCGAGATGTGCGCGGCCAGGATTCCATCCAGGGCGAGGTGACGCAAGTAAAGCTGGAATGCCTCTTTCGTCACGAGGTGAACTGGAATCGAGTCACTGGTGAACGTATCGAGGACGAGAACGTCAAAGCGATCGCCATTCGGATTTCGGCTGAGTTCTTCCTCGAGGGAGATGCGCGCATCACCGGGCACAACCGTTATATTTGCGCGACTGTCTTTTAGAAAAGAGAAATAACCGCCCTCGCCTTCCGCCAAATCGATCACCACCGGATTGATTTCGTAAAAACGATACATGTCGCCGGGCTGACCATACGAAGCCAGCGTACCCGCGCCCAAGCCCAACACGCCGACTCGCATATCCTTTCCATACTGCGGATGATTCAACAAAACCAGGCCAACACCGCTATCCGGAACATAATACGTGGTGGGCTGATCGTGCGACTCTGGCGCAAGATATTGAATGCCATGTACCGTCACGCCATGGATCATGGCAAAAGCATCACCGCGTCCATTAGTGGATTGCCAGGTTCGCACGCGCAAAATGCCGTAAAAATTTCGGCGTGCAAAGAGAGCATTATTGTAGTGATTGAATCCAAAAATGATGGCAAGCGACCCGAGAACAAACATAGCCACCAAAACATTTGCCCACGAACGTTCTTGCAAGCGCGGCAAGAGTGCTAAAACGAGAATCACAACAGTCAATAACCACGCCAGATAAAATTCCCAATAGCCGGTGAAAATATAAGGCGCGATCAAATTGACGAAAATCCCGCCAACCGCCCCGCCAATTGAAACTATTAAATAAAATGTGGTCAACTGCGAAGCGTGAGGCCGCAACCTGTAAAGTTCGCCATGACAAATCATACAAGCCAGAAAAAGCAAGAGACTATAGATAGAAATCTGAACAACTACATTCAGCGAGCTTTCCTGGGCCAAAGCCCAGAGCGTTGCGAGACTCGCAAGGATAAACAAAAACGCGTAAAGCTGACGTTGATACCAACGGCCGTCGGAAAAGGTAAACACGAAGGACAGCAAATACAAAGCCAGCGGCAGCACCCACAAAAACGGAATGACAGCCACTTCCTGCGTGATTTGGTTGGTCACGGCCAGCAAAAAGATGGAAGCGACTCCGGGGAGTGCAATCCACAGGATTCGCAACGAAACGGAAAGCTTTTCTTTCGGCTCAGAATAAGTCTGTAGTTGCGCTTCCCGCTTTTGGGTGCGCAAGGCAATACCACCTATCAGCATCGCGAACAAGACAAAGCCAATCGTCCAAGCCCAGCCTTGTGTGTGCAATGTCATGGTTGGCTCGATCAACACCGGATAAGCCAATAATCCCAGCAAAGAGCCAACATTGGATAAGGCATACAAGCGCGCATAAGACTTTTCCGGATAGACGCGGCTAAACCAAGCTTGCATCAAAGGACCGTTGGTCGCCAGCATAAAATATGGCAGGCCGACAGAGATCAATAACAAAAGGAAAATATGCGGGATCGGGAAATTGACGTTAGCGGGACGCCAGTCAGCGGAGGGAGTGATCGGAGACGGCCAGACCAAGCCGAGGCCCAGCATGAACGCCAATGCAATTCCCAACAGAAAAATGTGAAGTGTCCCTTGTCGTTTGGTTTGGACGCGTCCAATCAACCAATAAGCATAAGCATATCCGCCAGTCAGCAGCACTTGAAAAAACAGCATGACAGTTGACCAGACCGCGGGCGTGCCGCCAAACCACGGCAGAAGAAACTTACCGATCATCGGCTGAATTTGAAATAATAGAAACGCTGAAAGGAAAATGCCGAACGCAAAGTAAAACATTGAGACTCCAAAGATGCTCAATTTTATACCAAGCCAATGAGAAAGCCCGTAAAATCGGGCAATAAACAATCTAGAAATTTGAAAGGATATTCTGTGAATCTTCTCAAACCAATTTCGATTTCAAACGCTGAACATTATCGATGGGGAGAAAACTGTGATGGTTGGCATCTTGTTCAACAAGACAAAATGAGCGTGATTCAAGAACGCGTTCCGCCTGGTTGCGCCGAAATAATGCATTATCACGAAAAATCGCGGCAGTTCTTTTACATTTTACAGGGCGAAGGGACAATGGCATTTGAAGGCGAAAGCATCAAATTAAAACATGGCGAGGGATTGGAAATCCCGCCGCGGCTCGCGCATCAGTTTCGCAACGACTCCGAGGAAGATGTCATTTTTCTTGTGATGTCCGTCCCAAAGAGTCACGGGGATAGAATCGATATCAAATAAAAAGAGAACATGTTTTACATATTCTCTTTCGGAATTATCGAGCCACGTTGGTCTCGCGCATCTTCTGCCGCACGATGGCCGAACGGAAGATACGATCAAAGAAACCGTAATAACCATCCGCATCATACAAGATCATATAATCAGCAGGACCATATTCTTCCGGCGGATATAAGATCCCACCGTTGGGATTGATCTCCAATATGAACAACTCACCGTTTTCGTTGAGACGGATATCGCAACGACCATAGCCTGTGCAGCCCATCCCAAGATAGAACTCGCGTCCCATTTCCTGCATCCGCCGCGCCAGATCAAGGTCTTTGACCTCCTTGAAGTCAAACGGTACGGAATAATCCCACTTCACGTCTTCATGCCAGAACTCTTCATTAGGAGGAAACACCAATTCTGTTGGTGGATAAACGAACGGCTCACTAAGGTTATCAGGGTTATCAACAATGAAGACGTTGAATTCGCGGCCGACGATAAACTCTTCCACGCGCGCCGCGCCGAATTTCTTTGACATGCGATTGAATTGTGTGCGCAACTGTTTGACATCATCCACGCGGGACTTACGCTTCATAGCCCAACTGCCGTAGCTCTTCGGATGCTTGACCATCAACGGGAAACGTAAATCCTTCGTACGCTCAATTACATCTTCCCCGGCATAGACGCGATATCCTTTCGCAAAACCGATTCCATGTGCATCGGCTACAGCTTGCATCTCTTCGCGCGTTGGATCGTAACAATTACTGCTCGCGCCGGTAAACGGCAGGTTGAATTCTTCTAGTGCTTCAACAACATCCAAGCCGGGATAATCTTCCTCTAACGCGCCGTCGCATAAATTGAAATACACATCGTATTTATTTTCTTCCGCGAGCGCGCGGATTCTATCGCGCACCGGCCGTTTTAGAGTCTCCATTTGCCATTCGCATGGATAATGTTTTAAAAAGTCGGCAGGAGTAAAGCCGTATGTATCTACGTCATAAAGAACAGCTACTCGTAACATGAGCACCTCATTTCTTTTCAAACATTATCACAGAATTATCTGATTTACAACGGTTGGATAAGCCCGTTTCTAATTTTTTAAGATAAAAGAGTCGCAATCACGCGACTCTTTTTTTCTCTCTTGTGATTAATTTTTATTTCGTCTCTGTCACTTTATGGATCATACGCGGGTGATCGGTATCAAAACCTTTTGCCAACGTGAGGTGATACGCAAACAACTGCGCTGGGATGATATTCACCAATGGTGTTAACCATTCAGGTATATCGGATGGGATCGTCAGTGGAATCTTCGCCAACGAAAGCGCCTTCGCAGAATTGGAGATCACCAACAACTCAGCCAGAAAATCTTTACGCAATTGCGCCAACACATCCAACAGAGAGTCGAACACTTTGCCTTTCGAGACAACAGCCATCACAGGAAAGCCGCGTTCCACCATCGCAATCGGCCCATGTTGAAAATCAGCAGAAGAATATGGCTCGGCTTCCACATATGTCAGCTCTTTTAACTTTAGCGCCCATTCAAACGCCGTGGCGTAGTTGTATCCGCGTCCCAACACCACACATTGACGCATGTAACGATAGCGCTGCGCAGCCTGCTCAATAATTTTGTCGTGCTTCAAAACCTTCTTCATCCAGCCCGATACGAGACTCAAATCTTTCCAATTGCTTTTATCACCATCCAACGCAACCGACAGCATTGCAATCGCCATTAATTCGGTGGTATATGTCTTCGTCGCCGCGACCGCTTTTTCGGGTCCGGCTTGAACGTCAAGAACAAAGTCCGCGGCTTTCGCCAATGGCGAATCCGATTCGTTCGTAATCGCCAGTGTTAGATTGCCTTGTCGCTTGCCTTCTTCGAGCACACTCACAATATCCGGCGATTGTCCTGATTGCGAAATGCCAATCACCAGCGCGTTCTTGAGTCG
>DATKNJ010000228.1:0-8156 GCA_035541395.1 Anaerolineales bacterium | reverse complement strand
CGCGCTGGCTTTTCGCATCGCATGACGATGAAAGGCGTTTCGGGAAACTGGTCGATCAAAGATATTCTGGCACACATTCTCGCGTACGAACAATACATCGCCGATCGTTTGGAAGAAGTCCGCGCTGGACAAGTTTATGTTCCGTGCAAAACGCAAACCGCACTGGATGCTTTTCGCGATGAATTCGGTTATCCCGATTTCGGCTCGCCGCTGCTCAACGAAGATGGACCGAACGAATGGATCATCGAGAAATATAAGAACATCGCGTTGGATGACATCGTTGCGCAGGAACTCCA
The DNA here is from genome assembly GCA_035541395.1 of Anaerolineales bacterium. Taxonomy (GTDB): domain Bacteria; phylum Chloroflexota; class Anaerolineae; order Anaerolineales; family Villigracilaceae; genus JACPVF01. The sequence goes on along the minus strand of DATKNJ010000228.1, from coordinate 7,860 downwards.
GGCTTTTACATCGATTCTTTCATCTATCGAACGGATGTCTGAAAGCCTGCTGAATCAACACAACTTGTTCGAGCGCATCGCTAACAACACCTATCGTCACTATCACGAACACGCCGTGGAAATCAGGCGTTGGCTGAAATCCACAGCCTCGAAGCAACAATGACGCGTCTGCGTATTACGTTTGCCAAACAAGGCGCGCTGCGTTATACCGGTCACCTCGACCTTCACAAAATTTGGGAGCGCACCGCTCGCCGCGCCGAACTGCCTCTGGCATATAGCCAGGGTTTTCACCCTCAACCAAAAATAAATCTCGCTTCCGCTTTGCCGCTCGGGTTTTCCTCGCGCTGCGAAGTATTGGATATGTGGCTCAAATCAGAGATCCCGCTCAATGGATTGCGCGATCAGATTCAGCAAGCGGTTCCTTCCGGACTCCAAATCGCGAATGTGGAATTTGTGGATGACCGCCTCCCTCCGCTCCAGACGCTGGTCATTGCAGCCGAATATGAGACTACTCTGACGGAACCAACCGACCTGTCCGAATTGAAGCGCCGCGTGAAAGATACGCTCGAGTCTGAATCCATTCCACGCGAACGACGTGGCAAGTCCTATGATCTTCGTCCATTGATCGAAGAATTGACTCTTGCGCCATCACGAGAAGTGAAGATATTTATGCGCCTCGCCGCGCGTGAAGGGGCGACCGGCCGCCCGGAAGAAGTGCTGGATCATTTAGGCATTTCAGTGGATACAGTCCGCGTCGAACGCACACGCTTGATTTTTCGCGATTAGATTGTAAAATACTAAAAGCGGGTCCGCCCGCAAAACAACGAAGAGAAGAGGAGAATCGCATGGCCCTGCTGGTTTCTTTATTCTTTGGCTTCGTGCCCATGTTTTTGTTCGCGGCATTCGTCAACTGGCTGGATCGTTACGAAAAAGAGCCAAAACTTTTATTGGGTGCAGCCTTCTTTTGGGGAGTCGCCATCGCGGCTGGCGGCGCATTTATCATCAACACCGCCTTTGGCATTGGAATCTTTTACGCAACCGGTTCTGAAGGCATCGCCGATTTTGCCACTACTTCGCTCGTCGCGCCGTTTGTGGAAGAATTTCTTAAAGGCCTAGCGGTGGCAATTGTATTCTTTCTATTTCATAAAGAATTCGATTCAATTTTGGATGGCGTCATTTACGCGGCGATCGTGGCACTTGGCTTCGCGGCCACAGAGAACACATTTTACATTTACTCCAAAGGTTATCAGGAAGGCGGATGGGGCGCGCTGTGGTTCCTGGTGTTCATCCGCGTCATTCTGGTCGGATGGCAGCATCCGTTTTATACAAGTTTCACCGGCATCGGATTCGCGGTCTCGCGCATGAATCGCAACCCGATCATCAAGTTCATCGCGCCGCTGATCGGATACGGTGTGGCAGTATCCATGCATGCTTTCCACAACACCTTCGGCGGATTGATCGGCGGAATCGCTGGCCTCGCCGTGGGCACGCTGGTGGACTGGTTCTTCTGGGGCTGCATGTTCATCTTTATCATTTGGATGATCATCAACGAAGGAAATTTGCTCAAGAGACAATTGCGCGAAGAAGTCAACGCGGGCCTGATCTCGCAAACGCAATATAAAACCGCGACTTCGCCGTTTGGCGCGTCAGGCGCGAACTTTAATGCGCTGCTCAATGGCAAGTTCCGCAAAGTCTCGCGCTTCTATCAGGTGTGTGGTGAGTTGGCGCATAAAAAAGAACAGCTCGCCAAAGTAGGCGATGAACATGGCAATACCGCCATCATCCAATCCTTGAGACAAGAGCTCGCAACGCTCGGCCCGCAAGTGGCATAACCAACAAACAGGTCTAACTCATGTTAGACCTGTTTGATTTTAAGAGTCCGCCTTGTGATAAAATTTCTCCGCCAGCCCCCGTAGCTCAGTGGACAGAGTGTCGGCCTCCGGAGCCGAAGAGCGCGGTTCGAGTCCGCGCGGGGGCGCTGTCACCGCCGCGAGGCGGTTTTTGTTTTCATCGATTAGAATCGATTCGTGATTTCAAAAACCAAATTGATCTTTGCGCTTGCGACTTTGATCGTCGGCGCGGCTTGCGGATCGAATCCGACGGCGCAGCCCGCGCCGACGATTCCCCTCGTCACCGCCACGCTTCCTCCGACCTCGACTCTGCCTCCGTCCGAGACGCCGCTTCCGCCCCCACCAACCTCGACTCTAACGCCCATCGAAGGGATGACCACCACACAAGTCAACGTGCGCGCTGAGCCTTCCACCAATGGCGCGACGTTGGGCATCTTAACTCCATCGGCAAAAGTCCAAATCCTTGCCAAAGATTCTGGCGGGAATTGGTTCCAGATTTTGTACGTGCAAGGGACGGATGGCAAGGGCTGGATTGCGGCGCAGTATGTGCAAGTCGCAGTTGGGGCTGAGATTCCGGTTCTCGGTGCCGCGGCAGGTTCGGAGTCCGCACCGAACGGAGTCATTATCCAACAGGTGAATGTCCGCAGCGGTCCCGGCACGGACTTCAACTCACTCGGCATATTGAATCCGCAAGACGCGGTCACATTGATCGGAAAAGATTCCAACGGCACGTGGCTGCAAATCGAATTTGCGTCCGGCCCGGATGGAAAAGGCTGGGTGACTGCCGCGTATGTAAAATCGAATGAAATGGGGAACTTGCCCATCGTCAGCCAAACTGGCGATGTGGTGGGCACTGGCACACCGACTGGCATCCCAGCAACGATCACACCAACCGTGATCGCCGCAACAGATAATGGTGACTCGGCTTCATCGCCTGCCGTGAATGTGGTTTTTTCGCCATCCGGTTCAAGCTCGCTGATTTACACCAGCGATGTCTCCGTGCCGCAAGGCGATTCAGAAGATTGGATCGCGTTCACACCTTATACATCAGCAATCGAAATGCAATTGGATTGTGTTGGGAACGGCAACCTGCACATTGAGTTATGGCAAAACAGCGCGCCGCTTTCCAATTGGGGCAGTTTGGAGTGCGGTGGAAAATTGGGAGTGAATGTCACGGCAGGGCAACCCTATTTGGTGCGCGTGCAAGCTATGGCTTCGGGCAATGGCCTCGAGTCCGTCCGTTTTACACTAAACATCGCAAGTGTGCGATAATTCGCGTTATGCAGCCTCTCATATCACCTTCAGATGCTTCTGCACGACCGGACGTTCTACGCGCCAAACAAATCTATGGATTCACATATGGCTTGGTCGTGGGAGTGGGTTTTGCCTTCGCAACCTGGGGCATGGACGCGTATGTACTCAGCCAATCCAACGCGTTGTTTCCGTGGATTAAGTTGATCGTTGGCGCAGTGTTGTGCGCAATCGTCGGCGCGCCCGCCGGTTGGCTGGCTTTGCGACTTGAACGCGAGTTGCTAGCCGTGGTCATTTGGCTGGCAGCGGGAGCCTGGCTGGCCTGGATGACCATCATCCTACCTCTGCAAATCACACCGCGCCTGCTTTCATTTTTGGAGCCGAGTTTACGCGAAATGCTTCATTACACTTATTTCGAGGAATTCGCGGTGCGTTTCGGTGTGGCATATACATGGGTTGCAATTTTCATCGCCATCATCGGTTTGCTTGAATTGCCTTTGAGCGAACCCGCCATCTTTGCAACCAGCGCATTCGGACGAATCATCCCTTTCCTTGTTTGTCTTGTGATCGTGGGAATCAGCGGCTCGATTGTGGACGGATTGAACAATGAACCGCTACGCACAGCTCTGGTTACCACGAACCAATCCATTCAATTTGCTGTGGATCACCAGGGCCAAACTGTCGATCCACAGCTCGCGCGTCAAATGCATCAATCCGCGCTGAACACCATCACGAATCTGCTGCCGCAGCCGCGGCGACTCATCGTTCAGGATTTCAACCAGGATCTCGGCCAAGTCCATGTATTGGTCAGGTTCGGAGATCAATGGGTTCAATGTCTATCTCTCTATAATCAATTAAGCAATTGCAATGCAGTTTCGCCGTAGCAAACATACCGGAGGAAAAGTGAAAATCAAACGCACCGAATTCATCGTCTTATTTATATTTGTCTTTGCATTGATTCTGGAAGGCTGCAAAGGGCAGGCCACAGCCTCGCCACTCTCAGCCAAGTTGAGTGAACTACAAGGCACAGTCAACATCAAAGCTGCCAGCCAGCAGAATTTTTCTGCCGCCACCGCGAATTCGATCTTGGAAGAGAACGGTCAAGTGCAGACCGGTGATGATGGCCGCGTCCGTCTGGACCTGTCAACGGGTACCATTATCAGAATGGCTCCCTCGTCCCTGTTCACACTCGTTTCCAATCAGCCCGCCGACAACAGCCTCGCCACACACTTGAAACTTCAACTCGGCCAGATCTTCATCATCTTGAAGGGCGGCTCAATGCAAGTGGATACGCCTTCCGGCGTGGCCTCGGTACGCGGCTCTTACATGATGGTCGAGGTAGACCCAACCACTTTGGATGTGATCGTAACTTGTCTCGAAGGCGATTGCAGCGCCAGCAATCCAGCAGGTACGGTCAACTTCAGCGACGGGCAAAAGACTGTGCTCTTCCACCGCGACCCGGCAACCGGTCTATATACCGCGCCGGGCGTTGAACCAATGTCTGAAGAGGATTTCCAGGATTGGTTGAATAATAATCCGGAAGCCAAAGCGATCTTTGAACAAGCAGTCGGCACACTGACAGCCATGGCGCCCTCCCCAACCGCATCCCCCACGGCGACAGAAGAAATCCCCACAGCTACAGAGGCAGTCACTGCTACACCTTCTTCGACAACTGGCGGCAGTACTGCCTGTGTGAACATAATTAATCCACCAATCGGTACAGACGTGAATGCCAACGGCCGCGTGAAATTTGAATGGAGCGCGCAGCCGGGCGCCACTTCTTATATCGTGACATTTACATATCCAAATGGCACACAAGCAACCTTTGAGACCACTAACACAAACTTAACTCGCTTTATGGAAAGCATGCCAAAAGCCGGCACATATAGCTGGGAAGTGACCGCACTCGGCTCAACCGGCGGTGAAATCTGCACATCGCAATCTGCCTCGTTCTCCAAACCCGCCCCCGCGCCGACCAAACATAAGGAAGAAGAGCCACAAGTAACAACAACTCCTGACTGTGAGCTCAATCCATACGATCCGGCCTGTCAGTCCTATTAGGCAATGCAAAACTTTCGAGTCAAAAGGCCCTCCTTACGGCTAATCCTGTTATTTGGTGTGGCAGTGATCCTGCTCATCATTCAAATCGTCGGATTCTTTCCCGGCGTCACCACACCACTTGAACGCGTCGAATATTCAACACGCGATCTAATGATGCGCGTGCGCGGCGTTCAACCGTTAAGTGGCGACGTTGCCATTGTCGCGATCGATGACTTCTCCTTCAACTGGACGAACTATCAATGGCCATGGCCGCGCGCCTATCTCGCTAAAATCGTGGATCAGGTAAATCAGGGCGGCGCGAAAGTCGTTGGCCTGGATGTGTTCCTGTTCGAACCGGGAGCAGATGCGGGTGGGGATGAAGCATTAGCCAAATCGCTGGCACAGTCTCCGGCCGCAGTGTCCGTTATGCAAATTTTTCAAAGTCCAGAGGAGAACAGTCTCACGCTTCATCTGCCGCTTCCTGTCTATCGCAGCGCGTTGCATGGAATAGGCATCACTTCGTTCACGCGCGATGATGACGCGGTGGTGCGCAGTGTGCGCGCGTATGATACTTATAGCAGTGACATTTATTATCACTGGGCATTTGATCTCGCTCGACTCTTTCTGAACGGCAAGCCTGCTTCCGCGCCGACTACTAACAACTTAAGCTTCAACGATCAAAGCGTGCCCCTGCAAAACGGACAACTGCTGGTGAACTTCAACGGCCCGGCCGGAACCTATCCCACTTACTCCGCAGCGGACGTAGCGGACGGCGTGACTCTTCAACAAAATCCGAATGCCTTCAAAAATAAAATCGTTTTGATCGGTGCAACAACGGTGACATTGCAAGATGTGTATCCCACACCCTTCTCCGGCCAAACGTTGATGCCGGGCGTGGAAGTGGTTGCCAACGCAGTGGATACGCTGATCAGCCAGCGCTTCCTGCGCGAGCCTTTGCCGTGGATCGCGTTGCTCGTTACATTGGCCGCGGCCTTTTTAGCCATGCTCATCACGCGCATTGAACGCCCAAGCCGCATTCTGGCTTTGCTTGGTGCAGTGATGATCGCCTATCTTGTGATTTGTTACATCGCTTTCGTACAAGCCGGTTGGTTTCTGCCAGTGGCCGCGCCGGAAACGATGATCTTCCTCGGTGTGATTCTTCCAACCATGGAACAAGCTGTTTCACAGGAAATCGAAAAACGCCGCGTGCGCAATTTGTTCACGCGCTTTATCGCTCCTGAAATGGTGGATCAGCTGATCGCGACTCAGGATATTAATAGCCTGAACAAACGCACCGAATTGACGATTCTGTTCTCGGATATTCGCGGCTTCACCACCATGTCCGAAAAGTTGCCGCCGGATGAATTGGTTGCGCTCCTGAATTCTTATCTGGAATCGATGACTGCCATCATTCACAAATACGGCGGCACTGTGGATAAATACGAAGGCGACGCTATCGTGGCATTCTTCGGCGAGCCAGTCCGTTATGCGGATCACGCCTTGCGCGCCGTATCCGCGTCGGTGGAGATGTTGGCTCAACTTCCGGGGCTGACCGAAAAATGGATCAAAGAAGGTCGCCCGATTCAACGCTTCGACATTGGAATCGGTCTGAACTCTGGTGATGTGTTCGTCGGATTGGTGGGCTCCGCTCAACGCATCAATTACACGGTCATCGGCGATAACGCCAATCTGGCCTCCCGTTTGCAGGATTTGACGAAAACTTATCAGTGGCCGATTCTGATCAGTGAGAGTACCTATCAACAGGTCAAGGATGAGTTCGAGACGGAATGGGCAGATTCAGTTATCGTCAAAGGGAAGAGCGAGCCGGTCAATGTATATAAAGTGCTGGGACACCAATCCGAACGCGTACAACCCTGGCAAAAGTAAATCCTTGCGAATTAGATATGGTTTGTACAGTATTTGTGGATAATTGTACAAAACCTTTTTTTATGGTAGAGTATAGAAAACCATTGCTCCGAGGGCATTCATGAACGCGGATAAAATACCAGATATCATCATTGGCCGTCTGCCGATTTACCTGCGAGCGTTGCAGCGCATGGCAGAAAAGGGAATGAAGACCACCTCGTCGCAGGAATTAGGCGATCACGTGGGCATTTCCGCTGCTCAAATTCGGAAGGATATCTCGCAATTTGGTGAATTTGGCAAACAGGGAACCGGCTATTCGATTCCATTTCTGATCGATAAGCTGCGCGCCATCCTGAAGATCGATCGCATTTGGGATGTGGCATTGATCGGCGCAGGCGATGTAGGTCACGCGTTGGCTCGCTACCAGGGCTTCGCTGACCGCGGCTTTCAAATTGTGATGATCTTCGACAACGACCACAATAAAGTGGGAGAAAAGATCAATGGCTTCGTTATAGAGGATTCAGCCCGCATGGTGGAAAAAATCCGTTCAGCGGGCGTGAAGATCGCCATGCTGGCCGTACCGGCCTCCGTCGCACAGGATGTGACCGATCAACTGATCCGCGCGGGCGTCAAATCCATTTTGAATTACGCTCCACTGCATTTGGTTGTCCCGGAGGGAGTTCACGTGCAACACATTGACCCGGTTACACATTTGCAGAGGATGACATATTATTTGTAGGGATTAGCAGGGTATCAAGCGCCAAGTTTCAAGTATAAGGTGTCAAGCGGGGATTTAACCGCCAGTCTGCCGCGTTGCAATACATGAGGATTAGTTCACGGTAGTCTTTACACC
>DATKNJ010000227.1:0-6269 GCA_035541395.1 Anaerolineales bacterium | reverse complement strand
CACCATCACGTTCTCGGAACCAGTGAGCGGCGTCGACACGAGCGATTTCGCGCTGACCACATCAGGCGTTGCGGGCGCATCCATCACAAATGTCACGCTTGTTTCCGGCGCGACCTATTCGGTGAGTGTCAACACAGGCTCGGGCAGCGGAACGATCCGATTGGATTTGGTTGATAACGACTCGATTGTAGATGCAACGAACACCCCGCTCGGCGGCGCAGGCGCGGGCAACGGAAATTTCACCAGCGGCGAAACTTATACCATTGATAAAAGCATCACCGCTGTAACTAGTATCACACGCGCGGATGCCAATCCAACTTCTGCGAATAGCGTTCGCTTCACAGTAACATTCTCCGCAGCAGTCAGTGGCGTAGATGCAAGCGATTTTGCATTGACAACCGCTGGCATTAGCGGCGCGAGCGTGAGCGATGTCAGCGGTTCTGGAACAACTTATATCGTTACAGTCAACACCGGCACAGGCGATGGCACATTGCGCTTGGATTTGATAGACAACGATAGCATCATCGACGCGATGAACAATCCACTGGGTGGAGCTGGCGCGGGCAATGGGAATTTCACAAACGGCGAAATTTACACCATCAACAAAAACGCGCCAGTCGTGACCTCGATCCTGCGCGCCGATCCCAATCCGACCAACGCCGATAGCGTGCGATACCTCGTCAGTTTCTCCGAACCAGTGACCGGCGTGGACGCGAGCGATTTCATTCTAACAACCAGCGGTGTTTCGGGCGCAAACGTCACAAACGTCAGCGGTTCAGGCAACAGCTATGTGGTGACCGTAACCACCGGAAGCAACAGCGGAACCCTGAGACTCGATGTCATCGATAATGACAGCATTCTTGATTCCGGCGGCCTGCCCTTGGGCGGCGCGGGTATCAGCAACGGAAATTTCACCAGCGGCGAAACGTATACCGTTAACAAGCCAGCAGTCACGTTGGTTACACAAACATTTACATCCAATGGCGCCGATGATGGCTGGGTTTTGGAATCAAGTGAAAGCAGCAACAAAGGCGGGTCGACGAATTCCAACGGGACGATCATCAATATCGGCGATGATGCCAAGAACCGTCAGTATCGCGCCATCCTGGAATTTCCCACTTCATCCCTGCCAGATAACGCCGTCATTACAATGGCGATTCTGACCATCAAACGCCAGGGATTAATAGGAACCGACCCATTCACGACAAATGGAAATATATTGATAGACATTCGCAAAGGCGCTTTCGGGAACTTCGGTCCCTTCAGCATTGCCGGGCTACAGGCTTCAGATTTTCAGGCGCCCGCCGGTAAAAGCGCGGTAGGCGCGATCGCAAACAATCCTGTCAGCAGTTGGTATTGGTCTGCATTGGATACCAGCGCGTTCCCCTACATCAATTTGACAGGTATTACACAATTCCGCTTGAGATTCCAGTTGGATGATAACAATAACAAAAAAGACGATTACTTAAAGTTCTTTAGCGGAAATTACAACGTGACCACAGACCGGCCTCAATTACAAGTCACATATTATGTGCCGCAACAACAGAGCCAGATCACACCGGTGTCCATTCCGACTATTCAAGCCTTCGGCCCAGCGCTCAAATGGACAACTGGCAACCAAGGCGTGAAATGGGCTGAGGTATCGTTTGACGATATCGCGCCTCATGGGATGAACTTAAAGGAATGCTGGGATGCCATGGGAATGGATAGCCAAGGTCGCGTCTATATTGGCTTTACCAGTCTTCGCGCGGATGGGCGGGACGACTTCGCAGTCTTTCGTTATAACCAAGCCACTGGCGAACGAGTCTTCCTGGGCAGCTTTCTGGATATTGTGGCTGCTTCCGGAAATGCACAGGCAGGGGAAAACATTCCCAAGGGACATACGCGCATGGTCTATACCAACGGACAGTTATATATGGGCTCGCAGAATTTTCATGACTTGAAAGGCGCAATTGATTCCCTGCCAACCTATCGAGGCAGCCATCTGTTTGACTTCGACACAACGAACGGACTTTGGACGGAGTTGAGCGCCGCCCTGCCCGGTGGAGTTGTTACCGCGCATGAAGGCATTATCTCCCTTAATATTTTGCCTCAAGAACATTTGCTCATCGGTCTTGCTCATCCTTCAAGCAACATCATCCTTTATGATTATCAAGCGGAAAAGTTGATCTCTATAATCCCCGGCATTCCATGGAAGCTGGGCAACCCACTCAGCCGCGAAGTGATCGTCGCCCCCAGTGGAAATATTTACACTTATCGAGGCACGGAAGATGTGTCGCAACTTAACGAGACGCATTCAGTGTGGGTCACAAATATCCACACCGGAGAGACAAAAGATACCGGTTTCCAAATGACCAAAGGATTCTGGGTCGGCCAAACCGAGAAACGCGATGGAAGCAAAATCTACATCAACACAATTGGCGGCGAGTTATATGAGTTCGATGTAGCCTCAGAAACTTTTAGAGACCTGGGTTATGAATTGCCTTCCACAGATAACCGAATTATTGATTACACCTATGACGTCTCACTCTCCCCGGATGAATCGCGACTCTATTATGTGTTATCCATCCTGCAAAAGCCAACGGGTGCATTGGGAAACGGAGGCAGCGGAGAACTCTATTATTACGACCTCACTTCCAAACAGATCGTCTTTGTGCAACAACTACCGGTTGGGATTTATACCAGTGCCGACTTACGCGATTCTCAAAACATGTACTTCGCCCACTTCGGAGACACCTCAAATCTTTGGACCGGCAATCCCAGACTTTTCATTTTACATGTATCCTGATTTGACTTTCCATAAGGCTCGCTAATTTTCAGATGTACAATATATGAAGTGTAGGCTTTCTGGCTTTTATCTTTATTTACACATATCGTTTATAACTTGTTGACACTTTATAGGAAGAGGAAATCGCATGAAAAGAATATTTATCGTTGTCATTCCTGTATTATTTATTTTATTGGCATGTGGATTATTTCCATCGACAGCAACGCCAACTGCAGTTGCAACCAGTACCAACGCTATAACTGCCATTTTGCCCACCGCAACAGTCTTACCGACCTCAACACCTAACGCGACGATAGCAGTCACGGCTCCGCAACAATGGACAGGAACGCTCCGCGATGTCGACGGTACCTCCAGGGTGATCAGTCTGATTATAAATAAAATAAACGGTACAGCATTTACAGGAAATATGTACTGGGCTCCCGTTCGCGGATATAGTTTGGTGATCACTGCAGCTCATGGCGACATCATCACAAATATCGACACAGCTACGGAACAGAACAGATGGGGATTCCTTCCGGATTTCAAAAGCGGAAACAAAGGCGGCACCTGGCTGAGATGGACTGAGACTGCAAATGTAAAAGGCTGTTGCGTCATCATGAATGGATGGTATTATGCACACATTCAAAGCGATGGCCACTTGGCGGGGATCTTCTTCCGAAACGATAAAGTTGCCAACCCAGACAATGCTTCTTACGATCTCACTGTGGATGTCACCCCGACCCCAACGCCGTAATTCATAATCGCAAAAAAAATCAACAAAAAACTCCGAGTTCTTATGAACTCGGAGTTTTGATTTACACCAACATCCTGACTGGAGTTTCCAAAAAGCCTGCCAGCGCTTGCATAAACTGTGCAGCCTCCGCGCCATCGCTGATGCGATGATCGACAGAGATGGTGGCTTTCATGCGCCAGCCTACCTTGACTTGACCACCTTCGGCCACCACCGGCACTTCTTTCGCCGAACCGAGCGCCAGAATCGCGGCTTCAGGCGGATTGATGATGGCAATAAACTCGTCCACATCATACATGCCAAGGTTGGAAGTGGAGAAGGTCGAGCCATCCACGTCATCCGGCTTGACTTTGCCTTCGCGCGCACGCGCGGCCATGGCTTTGACTTCAACTGAAATCTGCCGCAAGGACTTTTGATCCGCGTCTTTGACCACAACGGTCAACAAACCGCCTTCAACAGTCACCGCGACACCGACATTCACACGTCCGCGGCGGACTACATTTGTGCCATCCAAGGAAGCATTCAAGTTCGGATATTGACGCAAGGTCAACGCGGTGGCTTTGACGATGAAATCGTTGACAGAAACTTTCTCGTTATCGGGCAAATACGCGTTGATCTGTTTACGCATTTCCATCAGCGCGTCCATCTTGTATTCGTGAGTCACATAGAAATGCGGAAGATTCTGTTTGGACTCAACCAATCGGCGACCAATTGCCTGGCGCAACTTTGTGGTCGCGACAATTTGATCTTCGTGCGAGGCTGGCACAAAAGTCGAAATCGGTTGAATGGTCGGCTGGCTTACAACCTTTTGTGTAAGGCCGCCAGCTAATGCGGCTTCCACGTCGCGGCGAACGATGCGACCGCCGGGACCCGTACCTTGAATATTTGCCAAATTCACATTGCTATCGCGCGCGACTTTCTTCGCCAACGGCGAAGCTTTAACGGGACCTTCTTGAACCGGAGCGACAATTGATGCAACGGGAGCAACTGTCGGCGCGGATGGAGGCGCAGAAGAAGCAACAGCAGGAGTTTCTGATTTTGCTTCCTGCCTGGCAGGCGCGGCCGCGACCTCATCGATCTTTTCATCAGCCGTGCCAACGATTGCAATTGCCGCGCCAACTGGAACAGCATCGCCCTGACTCGCCAATAGTTTTCGAACCACACCGCTGGCGGATGATTCAACTTCAACTGTGGCCTTATCAGTTTCGATTTCGGCCAACACATCGCCCTTCTTAATTTCTTCGCCCTCGCTCTTCACCCAACGAACGAGAACGCCTTCACGCATATCAAAGCCCAGCTTGGGCATGGTAATCGTTTCAGCCATTATTTCAAAACCTCCTTCACCGCCGCGAGGATATCCGGCACTTGCGGAAGCGCGGCCTGCTCGAGGTTGCGGTTATACGGAAGCGGCACTTCTTTTTGCGCCACACGCAAAATCGGCGCGTCTACATAATCAAATGCTTCTTCATAAATACGGCTGGCTACTTCAGAGCCAACACCATATGAACGCCAACCTTCCTCAACAACCACCGCGTGATTGGTCTTCTTGAACGATTCAAGAACCGGTTCCATATCGAGCGGGCGTAACGTGCGCAAGTCAACGATCTCAGCTTCAATGCCATCTTTGGCAAGATCATTCGCGGCTTGCATCGAAAGTTCAAGTCCTCTGCAATACGTGACGATGGTCACATCCTTACCCTTACGTTGAACTTTGGATTTACCAATCGGGATGGTGAACTCACCTTCCTGGACTTCACCGCGCGACTGATACATGGCCGCGTGCTCAATGAACAAAACCGGATCATTCGACCGGATGGCTGCCTTGAGCAATCCTTTGGCATCTTCCGGGGTCCCGGGCGAGACAACTTTCAGTCCCGGAAAGTGAGCGAAGATCGCGTCGGGAGTCTGCGAGTGAGTCGCGGCCAGCTGACGTCCGCCGCCGCCAACTGCACGAATCACCAACGGCAGCGTGAACTGTCCGCCGAACATATAATGTAATTTGGCGGCCTGATTGACAATGTAATCCATAGCCGAGAACGCAAAGTTGATGGTCATCAACTCAGCCACCGGCCGCTGACCAACCATCGCCGCGCCGATTGCCGAACCTATGATGGCATTCTCTGCGATCGGCGTATCCTTCACGCGATCGGGACCATACTTATCATAAAAACCTTTGGTGACGGCATACGAGCCACCCCACACACCCACTTCTTCACCAAGAATAAAAACCGAGGGGTCGAGATCCATCTCTTCCATAAGAGCTTGCGAAATTGCTTCGCGCATTGTAATTTTTGCCATGTTGCGATTCCTTTAGCGTGAAGTCACAAAGTCTCAAAACACAATTTGCGTTTCAGTGACTTCATATCTTTTGATTAATTATCCGCGTATACGTTTGCGAACAAATCTTCCAGCGCGGGCTCCGGGCTGGCTTCCGCAAACTCGACCGACTTCTGCACTTCGTCCTCCGCTTTGGCTTCGATTTCGTCCAAGGCTTTGGCGGTGGCGGTTTTCTTTTCCAATAACTGATTGCGGAAAATGCCGATCGGGTCGCTCTCTTCCCACTTCTTGACTTCTTCCTGTTTGCGATAGCGTTCAGGATCGCCCATCGAATGGCCGCGATAACGATATGTCACAGCTTCCAACAAATAAGGTTCACTGTTCTTACGAACATACTCAATCGCGTCCTTGGCGGCCTCGTAGACTTTCATCACGTCCATGCCGTCTACGCGGCTATTCTTCATGCCATAGCCT
>DATKNJ010000226.1:0-4320 GCA_035541395.1 Anaerolineales bacterium | reverse complement strand
AGACGCCATGTTCGCGCCAGATACATTCGTGGCCTTGCAACCAAGCGCGTTCACCTTTTGTATTGACTCGCCGCTTGCCGACCAACTTGGGACCTTTGACATCGAAATCCCACACATCCACTTCCTGCGGAAAGCCCGCGCCCAACAACATGGCTTGATATGGCGTTGGAATTTGTCCGATCTTAAATCCGGGCGGCGGCGCGTTCAAATCCGTCTTGCCGATATAGCCCATGCCCGGTTCGTTGAATGTGTCGAACCCGATTACATTAGGCAAACCCTTTAAATGTTTGGCTAGCTCAGTGAACGCGGCAATAAAGTGATTCTGCAAATAATCCTGAATGGTTTCATCTTCGACTCGCGTGCGCGACGCGAAATCATTTCCCGCAAAGAACAACGTGAACATGGTAGCCGGAGCCAGCTTGCTGTGATTCGTCGGCCAAAGCATCGGAGGCATCACACCGTCATATTCTTGATGCGTGATCGCCGCGCCCGTGACCTTGAAACGGGTGATGTCCAAACCGGCTGTTTCAAACGTCCAGCCGGGTGCGCCATCGCCACCCGAGAATCGACTCCACAAATCCTCATGCGGATCGATGAAAAAGCTGATGTCGTATGCATTCGCCCTGCGGATGATGGCGTACAGATAATCAAAATATTCTTCATCGTAGATTCCAGGCCCCGCGTGTTCGATAGCCTCCCACGGCACGACCAAACGCTCGAATGTCAAACCCCAGGCGCGCAACCGCGCAAAATGTTCATCGGCTTGTTCTAATGGAAACGGCCTCCCCACGAACGAAACGCTGCGATGATCGAAAAATCCTGCTCGGCGGAAAGTGGCTCCATCCGGCTTGAACGGGACTTTACTACTGCCGCCTAAATTCACACCGCGCAGGATCAAATTCCGACCAAGTTCATCCTTGAAGAAACCTTCTTTCACCAAGATCATATTGCGCCTCCGAAAACTGCATTGATTCTGCTAATAGTATATCTTGTTCGACAATACCAGGAGGCGACAAAGTTATGAAGTACTTCGCAAAAAACTCTACTAAATGTAAAAACTACACGGTGTACCTCGTCAAAGAACAAAATACATATATAAGGAGTTAACGTGAGTACCCAGTACGATCGCAATCAAGCTATCATCACAGAATTTCGAACCAATGAAGGCAAAGTCGGCGGACGCTTTGAAGGCCGCACTTTGCTTCTTCTTCACACCATCGGCGCCAAGAGTCATGAGCCGCGCATCAATCCCGTAGCTTATATCAACGACGGAGATCGTTATGTAGTTATCGCCTCCAAAGGCGGCGCGCCGACCAACCCGGGTTGGTACTACAACCTTCTCGCCAATCCGCTCGTCACAATAGAAGTGGGCACGAAGCAGTTTCAAGTTAAAGCCGCGCCTGCAGAAGAGCCGGAACGAACGCGCTTATATAATAAAATGGTCGAGATGATGCCGAGCTTTGCCGACTATCGAGAAAAGACATCCCGCGTCATTCCGGTCTTTGTACTGACGCCCGTTAAATAAACTTTTTCCAAAAGGAGATTTCCCCATGACGATGGACCGTTCCTTTGTTGATTTGAATCGCGCCTCCATCGAACGCATACGCTCAATGGCCACACGCTTAAGCGATGTAGAATTGCAGCATCGCGTCGGCGAACACTGGACCGTTGCCATCGTCTTCGCGCACCTCGCCTTTTGGGATCGCCGCACCATGTATGTGCTGGATATGACCGAGGGCGACGGCAAGTTGTTCGTCCCGGAAATTGGCATCTTCGTGAACGATCTATCTTTGCCACTGTGGGCCGCCATCCCGCCGCGCGAAGCGACGCGCATCTGCATCGAAAACGCACAGGCCGTGGATAAACGTCTGGAAGAGTTTTCGCCGGCACTGTTAGAGGAAATCTATAACTACAACAAACGTTGGGTAATCCGAGCCTTGCATCGCGGCGAACATTTGGACGAGGCTGACGCCGCGCTCAAAAGCTAAGTACCAAACGAATAAAGAATCTCCTGAAGTACTCAGGAGATTTTCATTTATATACTTAGCCTGTATAATCCGGCAAATTAACTCAGCCTACGAACCGCGTTTTTAGGAGTCAATTATGCTGGACGTTTCAAAGTTACCTTTATTTTTTCTTGCTACGCTAATACTTTTGCTGACTCCCGGTCCCGCGGTCCTTTACATTCTGGCGCGCAGCATGGATCAAGGCCGCGTCGCGGGATTGGTTTCCGTAGCAAGCATTGAAAGCGGAAACTTCGTCCACGTTCTGGCCGCGACTTTGGGACTCTCTGCTCTCTTACTTTCCTCTGCACTGGCCTTTACGTTTGTCAAATATATCGGCGCGGCCTATTTGATTTACATCGGCTTGCGGCGGATTCTCAGTCACGAGGCCGCGTTGTCTGCCGTCAAAGTGCAGCCTCAAAGTCTGCGCCGAGTCTTCACACAGGGTGTTACGGTCGCGGTTCTTAATCCCAAAACCGCATTGTTCTTCTTAGCTTTTCTGCCTCAATTCGTAGATCCCGCGCGTGGCTCTGTGCCGTTACAGTTCTTCACATTGGGTTGCATTTTGGTTTCGATGGCTGTCGTCACGGATAGTATGTATGCACTGTTAGGCAGCACAATTGGGAAAACGCTGAAAAAAGCGCGGCCGTTCTTGAAAGCAGAACGTTATGTAGTCGGGAGCGTTTACATTGGATTAGGCTTAATGGCCGCTTTTGCAGACACAGGTCGAAAGTGAAAATCGAGCAAATCATTTAGGAGGTTATGATGGCTTCAACCACCAAGAAAAAATCCGTTCCAGAAAAAGATGGGGCACCTGCAAAGAAAGATTCAACCGAGTCGATTCTCAAATGGATCAGCGCTTTGGTCGCGCTGGGAGGCTTGATCTGGGCCGCGACCAGTTTTCTGATCACCATCCGCATCGAAGCCGAGACGCGTCAATTTGAAGCCAGACAACCTTTTTTACAAAAGCAACTGGAGTTATATACGGAAGCGACCAACAATGCGTCCATTATTGCAACCTCCAGCGATCCAAAGGCGCTGAATACCGCGCGCCAAAGATTCATGGAACTTTATTGGGGCGAACTGGCTCTTGTGGAAAATGGAGGCCTATTGAGCAATGAAGATAGTGTTGAGAATGCCGTGGCCAAATTTAAGCAATGCCTAGATTCGAACTGTTCACAGGATGAACTACAACAATTGGCATTGAAACTCGCTCACGCTTGCAGAGACTCGCTGGCTATTTCATGGAACGTTCAAGATTGGAAAGCACCGGTATACTTTGGCCAGCAGAGTACAACGTCAGAGTGAAATATAAAAACTTAAAAGGGAATGGAAAGCGTTCACATGCCCAAAAAATCTGCGCACACCAAAACAAAAGAGATAACAACGCCTGAAAGAATCCACGAAGACGAGCGCGGACTCGAACGTCTGGTCTTCTTCAGTGATGCCGTCTTTGCCATTGCGATTACACTGTTAGCGCTCGAAATTCGTCTACCGGCAACAGAGGAATACCTCAATGACGCTCAACTTTACCAAGCCCTAGTCATGATCTGGCCGGAATATTTAAGTTACTTTATCAGCTTTTTAGTCATCGGAACTTTTTGGATCAACCACCACAGGAAGTTTCGCTCCATTCGCCGCTACGATAGCGGTCTGATCATGCTCAATCTTTTACTCATGATGACAGTGGCTTTCATTCCTTTTCCCACCTCCATCATCAGCGAATACGGAAATCAGACCGCTACCATTTTCTATGCACTGAGCGTGACGGTGACAAGCCTGTTCTCCGCTTCCATTTGGTGGTACGCGTCTTATCGGGACCGATTGATTGATTCGCATTTGGATGCCTATCACTGGCAACGCGACTTTTGGTCGTCGTTGGTAACGCCGGCTGTTTTCCTGCTCTCCATTCCTCTTTCCCTGCTCAATGCCGACTTGGCGAAGTTTTCGTGGCTTCTTGCCGCGGTCATCCCGATGATAATCCGCTAATAAACACAAGCAAATAACATAACAAAGCTCTCCTAAAACCATAGGAGAGCTTTTGCCTTATTAATTAAGACAAAGTTCATCCTATTTGCATGACGAAATTATGATAAATACGATATTTTTTACCTTGTCAAATCGAGCCGATGATGATATAGTGAAAAATATCACAATAAAGATTTAAGCACTCACCTGCTTTAGTCTAAGGAGACTCAAATGAAACTCAATGGAAAGGTGGCGGTAATCACGGGCGGCGGTTCGGGAATGGGACGCGAGACGGCGATTCTGTTTGCAAAAGAAGGCGCTAAAGTCGTCATCGGTGATTGGAACGAGA
>DATKNJ010000225.1:0-22227 GCA_035541395.1 Anaerolineales bacterium | reverse complement strand
CAATTTACCATTATTGGATTTTTTGAAAATGACTATGGCATTCGACTAAGCCTAAATCATGCATGGAGCCCATTCAAAAAACATTTTGGTGTTCTCGCGACACTCGGGCTAATCTTATCGATAATCGGCATAGTCTACCTGGCATTTTCAGGAATATTAACAGTATTGATCCAATCTGGTTTTAACATAATATCTGTAAGCAATCTCAACTTGTTGAATCCATCTACGTCCTTGAGCAAGAACTTGTTATTTATCCTGATTAGTGGTGCTTGCCGAACGGTCTTTCTTCCCTTGAACTCGTCAACTTTTGTTTCCGCTTATTTAAAATACAGCGATGCAAAATTGCCTTTTCAAATGAGAGTAAGTGATAAAAAATTCTAAGAAAGCGTATGCTTGATGTATATCGTTATTGTAAGACAGTGACGGCCTCGGTCGCCACTTCGTTTATGGAGTGCAAATGAGAATCTTTTGGTTGGTATTGTGCATCGTGGGGTGGGGAATTGTCCATTCGTGGCTGGCATCGCTCTCTGCGAAAGATTTATTTCGTCGCTGGTTTGGAAACGGCTTCATGCGCTTGTATCGCCTCGGCTACAACGTTTTTTCGTTCGTCAGTTTTCTTCCCATTTTGTGGTTGATGGTCGTCCTACCGAATCGCGCCCTCTATCAAGTGCCCGCGCCGTGGATGTATATCATGTTGATCGGCCAGATTTTGGCCGCGCTTTTGCTGCTGGTCGGTGTGCTGCAAACGGATACGCTGTCCTTTGTCGGTTTGCGGCAATTGATCGAAAAAGATGAAAAGCCCGCTTCACTCGTGACCCGCGGCCTGTATCGCTTCGTGCGGCATCCGCTTTACTCCGCAGGATTGCTGTTCCTATGGCTGACGCCAAACATGACGATCAACTCGCTGACGGTTTACCTCGCGGCCACATTCTATATTTTGATCGGCGCGTATTTTGAAGAGCGCAAACTTTTGCGTGAGTTCGGCGAGGCGTACGCGGCCTATCGAAGAAATACACCCATGTTGATTCCCGGCCTGATCTTCAAATCCAAAAGACGCGATACACTTCCTTCTGTAGAACATTCATAAAAAACTTCTTAAAACTTACCATTAAGTCGCTAAGACTCAAAGACACGAATATTTTTCTTTGAGTCTTTGTGATTTTGCGTCTTTGTGGTGAATTTTTAAAATCTCCGTGCATCCCTGTTTATCCCCGGTGAATTCTCTCTAAGATATTCCTAAGCCGAGTGTGTATAATCGGGCGCATGGCTACTACCACTTATCGGTTGCCTCCACGTTCGCAAGTTCCAGTCCTGCCGCAAATTCTGCTGGCGTTCGCGGGCGGACTCGCTTTATTCTTCAGCGTTGTTCTCCTTTGGACTGTTGGTTATCAACTCATTTACGCGGGGCGGATCTTCCCGGGCGTTTCAGTGGCGGGTGTTGATCTTTCCGGCCTTTCGCCTAGTGATGCGGCGGTGAAGTTGAATCAGACTTTGTCGTATCCGGTCACTGGAAAAATTCTCTTCCGCGATGGAGATAAAACCTGGGTCGCTTCACCGGTTCAACTCGGCATGGTCTTCGACCCATCTGCGAGTGCGCGCGCCGCGTACAACCTAGGGCGCAGCGATAATTTATTCGGCGCGTTGTCTCATCAGGTGCAAGCGCGCGGCTCGGGTATGGATGTGGCTCCGGTCATCATCTTCGATCAACGTTTGGCGTATACTTTCCTGCAAAGTTTGGCCTCCCAAATTGACCAACCAATGGACGAAGCTGGCCTGCACGTGGAGGGCACGAACGTGGTCGCCACACCGGGTCAGGCCGGGCGTACGTTGAATCTCGATGCAACGTTGGTGTATCTCAGCGGACAGCTCCAATCGTTCCGCGATGGCGAAGTGCCGCTCGTGATTCAAGAGACAAAACCGCAACTGATGGATGTCTCTGGTCAGGCGGCGATGGCGCGTCAGATACTTAGCCAGCCATTGGTGTTGACTCTCCCCGATTCACAATCAGGCGACCCCGGTCCGTGGAGCTTCGACGTGCAGGTGCTGGCCAATATGTTGAGCGTGCAACGCGTCGATAACGGCGGGCAACCTCAAGTTCAGGTGGGACTCGACGCGAAGGCGTTGCGTGACTCGTTGGCTACGCTCAAGCCTCAAATCGATCGTGACGCGCAGAACGCGCGCTTCACGTTTGATGATGCCACAGGACAATTGGTCTTAATCCAATCTTCGCAAGTGGGCCGCACGTTGGATATTGAGTCATCCATCAAGTTCATCAATAATGGATTGGCGCGCGGCGAACATACCATCCAGCTTCAAGTGACTGAAGCACAGCCCGCGGTGGGCGATAACGTGACTGCTGCGCAGTTGGGCATCACACAGTTGGTGGGTCAATATACGTCTTATTATTATGGCTCGCACGATGAGCGCATTCAAAACATCGTAACGGCGTCGGCGCGTTTTCACGGTGTGCTGGTCGCGCCGGGCGAAACCTTTTCGATGGGCCAAACGCTTGGCGATGTGAGTCTTGATAACGGTTATGCCGAAGCGTTAATCATTTATGGCAATCGCACGATTACCGGCGTGGGCGGTGGAGTCTGTCAGGTAAGTACTACGCTGTTCCGCGCGGTATTTTTCGCCGGTTATCCAATCGTCGAACGTTATTCACACGCCTATCGCGTTTCTTATTATGAAGAAACGGCCAATGGCACAGATCCGAATCTGGCGGGTCTGGACGCGACGGTTTATTTCCCATTAGTGGATTTCAAGTTTAAGAACGACACGCCCTATTGGATTTTGATGGAGACGTATACCAATCCCGGCGCACGCACACTGACTTGGAAGCTGTATTCCACTTCGGATGGCCGCACAGTCAAGTGGACGACCACTGGCCCGCAAAATGTGGTCCCCGCGCCCGATCCGTTGTTTCAAGAGAATTCTGATCTCGCACAAAACGCGATGGATCAAACCGATTGGGCTGCGAACGGCGCGGATATCGAAGTGGATCGTACCGTGTATCGCAGCGGACAAGTTTACTTCCAGGATACATACAAGACTCACTATGAACCATGGCAGGCTGTTTGCGAATATGGCCCCGGCACAGTTGACCCGGCAAAGATGGCCAAACGCAAAAACTTATGTCAGCCGCCATCTTCGTGAACCGCAGATGAACACAGATAGAATCGATGTTCATCTGTGTTCATTTTGTGACGAATTTTTATTGGTGTCTTGGGCATGGTACAATTTCGACCTGATTGGAGCCAAAATGGTCAGTAAAGAATTGCTTGAAATTCTGCGTTGTCCGCATTGTGTGCGCGAAAAAGACGGCTTGTTGACTTTGTACAAAGATGCCTGGCTGGTCTGTCAGGATTGCGGCCGCAAATATCCCATCGTGGATGACATCCCAGTGATGTTGATTGATGAAGGGGACAAGTGGATCAATACGGCAACTGAAAAATTGCCCGTACCTGCGCCTGCCAAATAATGAGGCGCGGCGTGCACGGTCTGCAGACTCTGTTGGCTGACCTCACAAGTCAAGACGAAGCTCGCGCTGAAGCGTCCGTGCCGGAATTGGTCGCGTTGGGAGAGGATGCGATTCCCGCGCTGTTGGGTTTATCGCATTCAACTGACTCAGACAAACGCTGGTGGGCCGTCCGCGTATTAGGCGAATCGCCTCACACGCCAACCGAAAACCTGCTTCCGTTTTTGGAAGATTCCGCCGCTGAAGTTCGTCAGGCGGCCGCGTTGGCCCTCAGCATCCGCGCAGATGAAAGCATGCTCCCCGATTTAATTCGCGCCTTGAGTGATAAAGATTCCATCGTTGGCAGTTTGGTGATCAACGCGCTGGTGAAAGTCGGCGCTCCGGCAGTGCCAGCCTTGCTTGAGGTCCTGAATGATGCGCCTCAAGCTACAAGAGTCCTAGCGTTGCGCGCGTTGGCTGAGATCAAAGATCATCGCGCCATTCCTGTCATGATGAAAGTGATGCAGGAAGATTCCGCCTTGTTGCAACATTGGGCGCAGGAAGGCCTCGAACGACTCGGCCTGGATATGGTATATATTAAGCCTAACTAACTTATGAACAGACTTCAAGATTTCTTCAAAAAGATCAAGTTCCCGAAATTCAAGTTTCAGTTCAAACGCCCAGCAGCGCGGCCATTGATTATATGGTTTGTGGTCATTGCGGCTGCAGTGGGTTTGTTCATCGCAACGAGCAACGTCATTTCTTGTTGGAATGTGACACAACTGGCTGGTGTTCCGCCTGCCAGTTGCGGAACAACGACTGATGTGCTCAGTACGCCATCTGTCAGCGAGAATGCACAGGGGACACAGGTAGCAGTTCCGCCCACGCCCATTCCACAGTCGGATGTACCTGAGTCGAATTTGCCGGTGCCGTGGGATGGCGCCAGCCGCGTGAACCTCCTATTCATGGGGTTGGACTATCGCGATTGGCTTGCCAATGACGGCCCGCCGCGCACTGATACGATGATTCTGTTTACAATCGATCCACAAAGCAAAACGGCCGGTATGCTTTCGATCCCGCGCGATATGTGGGTGAATATTCCCGGCTTTGGATATAGCCGCATCAATACGGCATATCCCTCGGGCGAGGGGAGCAAACTTCCCGGTGGCGGCCCCGCTCTGGCGATGAAGACGGTCTCACAGTTTATTGGTGTGCCCGTCCAGTATTATGCCATTGTAGATTTCTTCTCGTTTGAGAAGGCTATTGACTTGATTGGCGGTTTGTATATTTGTATCCCATCGAAGATTCGCATTGACCCGATTGGAAATAAACGGCCAGAAACGCTTAAGCCTGGCTGCCAGACTTTGTATGGGTATCAGGCATTAGCCTATGCCCGCAACCGTTATACGGAAAACGGAGATATCGACCGTGCAAACCGCCAACAGCAAGTGATCCTGGCGCTTCGCGACCAGATCTTCACGCCTACAAATTTCCCGTTGATGGTTGCCAAAGCGCCGGGGATTTACCAGTCCATTGAATCAGGCTTGACCACGAATCTTTCCTTTGCGGATGCGATGAAGTTGGCCGCGCTGATGAATCAAATCCCGCCGCAAAATATCAAGCGCGGTGTGATCGATTATTCCATGGGTATTTTGGACAACGTTGTTCTTGCTGGACAAAATGCCAGTATCGTGAAGCCCATCCCTGATAAGATTCGCGTGCTGCGCGATGAAATCTTTTCATCCACAGGGCCAGTCGGCCCGTTGGCGAGTGGGGATGCCAAAACACTCATGCAACAGGACGCCGCGCGTGTGCGCATTTTGAATGGCTCGATTTCCACCGGTTTGGAGCAACGCGCTGCGAACTACTTCCTTTCACAAGGAATGCATGTCACGGAAACCGGAAATGCCGGACAGGCTTATAGTCGCACTGTGATTGTTGTATATGGCCCGAAACTTTATACGTTGAAATATCTGACGACGGTGTTTGGGATCAGTGCTAACAATCAGATTATCTTCAAGCCGGATCCCACTTCAACGGCGGATATCGAAATCCGCCTGGGAAATGATGCGGTCAACGCATTCCAATAAATTACATGGATCAATCAGCCGCAGAAAAACTGCGGCTGATTTTTTATGGCTGTTGAAATGTCAGTTTGATCGCGCCAGTGAAAGTTCCGTTATCACCATTACAAGAGGGGGCGCTGATATTTGAAACGGGCGTCCCTTCGTTTGCTACCAGCACGCTATATACGATTCCTGTTTGCATGACGTAATCCCCGTATCCGTCTCCAAGCTCAGGCTTGAAACCGGTAAAGAAGTGATCTTCGCCTCCATCCCATGTGACCACGATCTCGATGCCCGGAATTTGACGGCGGCGCGAGTCCATCAGAACAACCTCCAGCAAACCTTCCTGTACGTTTGGATCACACACAGTATCCTGGCTGACTAATTCAAATGGCGCACCCGGTGCGGCTGTGGGTGTGCGAGTTGGTCGCGCAGTAGGCGAAGCGAAAATGTTGGGCGTAGACGTCGCTTGTTGTTCAGGAGTGGAAGTTCCAGCAGTACCCGTTGAAACGAGAGTTGCAGTGGTCAAATTTGATGATGACGATGTCGCGATGCTGATGCTGGTCGCGGTTGGCACGAGTGTATTCGTTGGAATGGCAGCTACTTGCGGTTGACCCAAGTCGGACGCGAGCTGTGCGATCTGTTGCATGCTCTGGCCGGAATCCCCGGCTGCTAGCATCTGTTGCGCTTGCGCACTCAACGCCTGAATCGAATCGGCATCACCAAGCAATGAAAGTCGCGCCCGCGCGCGCTCCAGATTTCCTGTAGTGGCATAGGCAGCCGCGATGGCAGCGCGCATCTGATCTTTGAAGTCGGCGCGTAAAGTGTTGGGAGTCGTATCCACATAGCGAACAGGGGAGATTACCCATGAGTAAAGCAGACCAAGACCAAGTCCCGCGAGAAGCGCAAGAAGCAGTTCCCAAATCTGGCGCTTCATGGCGAGGTTCCGTTTGTCGATGGCTGCCAGGCTTGCATGGCAGTAGTCAATTTTTGCATGAGGAAAATATCTGAATCGGCGTAACCAAATTGTTTTGCCAAACCAAGCGCTTGTGATGTGATCTCTCCGGGAGATTGACTGCCAAGAATGGCGAGACGATGCGCGGCTAAATCGGGATTTTGTTCAGTCTGATAAGCCTCCGCCACCATCAAAACATAATCAGCACGGTAATCTGCGCGCAAGGTGTCGGGCGTTGTATCGATGTATTGAACTGGGCTGATAACCCAACCATAAACCAGTCCAATTGCAATTCCAATGAGGAGAACGAGAAGGAAGCGAAGCCAGCGCTGCATGTTGTTTCGATTCGGAAAAATATCCAGGCAGGGGATCGGCGGCACCCAGAGACACTCGCTTACCGTTGCTGCCTTTCGGCCCTGGCGGGGTTCGTAAGGCTCTGCCGCGCCGGGCCTGCCTGGACGGTTGCAAGCATACTCGAATAGGAAAGTGATGTCAATTGCGCTTTGCGATAAGGTCGCCCATCAGGAATTTAAACACAGCTGGCAGCCATTTGCGAAGCGCAGCAAAAATCCCGATGCAGAGAAACAAGATCACAAACGAATACAGGATTTGCCAAATCGCAGATACGTCCAACGCGGGAATCAAGGCCGTGATTAATAATCCGCAGATCACGATGACCAACGGATGCAATAGATAGATTCCCAACGAATAATCTTTTCCCCAACTGCTCAATTGACGTTGTTCGAGAAAACGAATCTGGCTTAGACCCAAACTGGCCGCGCCCAACGCGAATGGAATCGTCCCGATTAGAATCTCAGAATCATACGGCGAGATCTTGAAGCGCGTAAATAAAAACCAAGCCTCAACGAATTGCAGTCCAAGCCCGCCGAACAAAAGGATCATGGCAAGCGTTTTGTTCAGCGGCCCGCGGCGGAATAACCAAACACCGAGATATAACATCGGGATCGAAACCCACTGACGCGCAATGACGAAGTCAAATGGAAATTTGAGATCGAAGACGCCGTTATACGCGCCCGCCAGGAAGATATGAATGAAGATACCAACCGAGATTAGTGGTATCCATTTTTCCAGTTTGTAGTGAAAACAAAACAGCAAAAAGATATAACCAAGCACTAATGAACTGGGGAACCATAAATGAAAGTATTCGCCGATATAGATGAAACTGGAAAAGAGCAACCTGCGAAAGACTTCTTTTACATCATGTTCGTAAATGACCAACGGCACGTAGATGAGGCTCCACAGCAGAAAGAGCCAGATCAATCGATAGATGGCCGGCCGAACGTCGGCGCGGTTCGGATCGGCCAATCGTTCGGCCAAATAATATCCGCTGATGATGAAAAAGAACGGCACAGCCCAACGAGCCTGGAGGCGAATTGCAATTGCCACTGCGTTTGGCAGGTTAGGGAATGTTACATGCAATGCGATGACTTCGAGGGTGGCCAGCAAACGCAGGCTGTCAATGGTCAGGTTGCGGGGCTTCATTGTGGGTTGATTGTATTCCATCCGCTTCAAGTTGGGGGAAATCGGTTGACTTGAATTCATTCCTCTCATGATATAATTTTCTTCGTCAAGCATTACTTCTTGCCCAATTCGTGATGGAGGATGCGCTCATGGAAGTCTTCAAAAAAGAATTCAAACATTGTGATGTGCTTACCGTCAAAGGCCGCGTGGATAGTGCCACCGCTCCGCAGTTCAGCCAGGCGCTGGACGCGGTGACCGAAAGTGGTCGCTATAAGATCGTGATCGATATGAGCGGCTTGGAATATATGTCCAGCGCGGGTTTCCGCGCCCTGCTCGCCACGCAGCGCATCTGCAAACGTTACAATCGCGGTGAAGTGGTGCTGGCTATTGTCCCGGAACGCATCCATGAGGCGCTCGAGTTGGCAGGCTTCACTGAGTTGTTCAAGATGTACGATGATCCTCTCACGGCTGTAGGCAGCTTCTAAATCGCCTCGGGTGAGTACGGCAGCAAAATTTTCTATGAAGGATGCCGCCTCCGATTTTAAGGTCGTGGGGCGGCTTTTATTTGGCTCATGAAGACGGTTAAGTTTTCTGCTGATTTTCAATTTCTCGATGAGATCCGTGAATTCGTCGGTCAATTTGCCGGCGAGAACGGTTTCAGCGAGAAGGAAGTCTATTCCATTCAGCTTGCTGCGGATGAGGCGGCCTCGAACATTATCGAGCATGCCTATGTAGAGGTGAAAAATGGCGAGCTTGAAATTTCATGCGGAATGGAAGGCGATATATTGACGATTGTTTTGCGCGATCACGGTAAATCGTTCAATCCGGATTCGGTTCGTCCACCTAATTTGAAGGCCGGGCTTTCCGAACGTCAGATCGGTGGCTTGGGAATTTATCTGATGCGCAAGTTGATGGATGATGTGAAATACGAGTCCACCGCGAATGGAGACAACCTGCTCACACTCACCAAACGGAGGGGATAAATAATATGAGTGCCGGGTCACGCGTAAAGCGTTCGGAATCGTGGGATTGGCGTCAGCTTACCAGTTTGGGCGAGCAGTTGGTTAGCGCCAACTCTCTGACCGCGCAGCGCGACCGCATTGTCTCCGTCACGGATCATTTGATCGAAGGCCGCGTGGAAGTCTGGCTGCACGAGAATCTGTTTCGTTTGCCAGATTGGAATGAAAAGCGTCTTTTCCCTGCTCAACCACCGTTAGATGGAATGCGCCGCGCCGTTCAACGGACGCGACTCTGTGTGCACAACGGGACAAAGAAAACCGCCTCCAGACGGACCTATGTCGCGGTTCCGCTCGAGGATCAGGGATTCATCCTTGGCGCGCTTCAGGTCACGCGTTCCCGAGGGCCGAAGTTCACAAAAGAGGAACAGGCGCTGCTTGAAGGTCTGGCGCGAATCGTGGCCATTGGTCTGTACGCCTCTCACCGTGTCGAAGTCGAACGTTTCCGCCTTGGACAGTTGAACCTCGTCCGCCAAGTCAGCGCGCAGATTGCCAACGTGTTGGACGTGGACGAACTCTCGCGTCGCGTAACCGAACTGATTCAAAAGACATTTCATTTTTACTATGTTGCGATATTTACGCTAGAACAAAACTCGCGCGCTTTGCGTTTTCGTTCCAGCGCCATTGCGCCGCGCAAAGGACTAAAAAAGGCTTCCACCAAATTGGAAGTGGAATTTGGCCAGGGATTGATCGGCGAGGCCGCACAAACAGGACAACAAATCTCATGCCCTGACGTACGCTCTGATTCGCGTTATCGTTTTGTGGATGGTTTGCCCGAGACTCGTTCAGAAGTCGTGATTCCGGTCAAGATCGAAGATCGCGTGTTGGGCGTGCTGGATGTTCAGAGTGATCATCTGAACGCGTTCCATCCGAATGATTTATTAATCTTGAGTGCTTTGGCAGATAACGTAGCGCGTGCAGTTGAGGGCGCGCGCTTATATGGCGATTTACGCCGCCGCGCTGATCAATTAACTTTAGTCGGCGAGGTTAGTAAGAGCGTTACTTCTACTTTGGATTTACGCGAGTTGATGCGCGATGCCGCCGCGCTGATCAATGAACGCTTTGGATATCCGTATGTTCACCTGTTTACCGTGCATCCTAACCGCCGACTGATCGAATATGAAGCAGGCAGTGGCAAACGCTCAAAGGCGTTGGAAGGATACACGCTTTCATTGGACGACCCTGAAGGATTTATTCCGTGGGTGGCGCGGGAAGGTCAGGCGATTTTGGCAGGGAATGTGGAGAACGATCCACGCTATCGCTCCTCGCCTTTGCCGCCGAGAAACACGCGCTCTGAGTTGACCATTCCTCTATTTTTCAACAATCGTGTTGTTGGTGTGCTCGATATCCAATCTGATAAGCTCAACGCGTTTAGTGAAGACGACCGCGTGATGTTCGAGGCAGTGGGCGATACTATTGCTTCTGCGATTCGTAATGCCGATTTATACAGTTCCGAACAATGGCGGCGGCAAGTGGCAGATAGCTTGCGCGAGGTCGCGGGCCTTGTATCTGCGAATGTGGGCGTTGAACAAGTGCTGGACGCAATTCTGGTTGAGCTTGAGCGGAACCTGCCTGTGGACGTTTCTTCCATCTGGCTGGTTGGCGATAACGGATTGTTCCTCGCGGCAGTGCATGGCGGTGATCCGTTGGCGCTCGAAAACGCGCGCTTTGACTCGGCAGATGCCTCCATCACACTTGCCAGCGCGTTGCTTTCCACTGAACCGGTCATTCGTAAACCGGGCGATCCAATCGGTCCGACTGGCTTGGCGTTAGGTTTCGACGCGAGTTATTCGTCGTTGGCCGCGCCGTTGCGAGTTGGAGAAGAGGCGTTGGGCATCATCACGCTCGCGCATCATTCGTCGGGTCGTTACGGCCATGAAGCGCAGGCAATGGCTACCACGTTTGCCAGTTACGCGGCGGTCGCAATCGAAAACGCGCGTCTCTATGATTCGGCGCAGGAGCAGGCTTATGCTTCGGCCGCGTTATTGCAAGTGGCACAGGCTGTGGTCAGTTTGAGCGACCTCGATGAAATTCTCGGCACGGTCATTCGTATTATGCCAATCCTGGTAGGTGTGGAGCGCGTCGCGTTGTATTTGTGGGACGCGGAACATGAGGCTTTTCTTCCAAAACAGGAATATGGTTTGGAAGAAGAAGTACGCGCGGCCGTATGGGATCGCAGATTCCCCGCGGGCAGTTTTCCGCTTTTGGACGCGGCGCGCGAAACAAACCGTTTGCTCACGCATGTGATAAAACCGAAAGCCCGCATGCGCTCGTGGCTCAAGATCAAGCCCAAGGTCGAAGAAACAGAAGCGCACATGGATACCGAGGATCGCCTGCTGATGGCGGTCCCGCTTTCGATCAAAAGCGATCTCTTCGGTGTGTTGTTGATTGAAGAAGCGCAAAACGGACGACGCTTCCGCACGCGCCGCATCGAAATCATCAATGGGATCGCGCAGCAAGCTGCACTTGCGATTCAAAATGATCGCTTGCAAAAAGAGATGGTGGTGCGCGAACGTCTCGAAACGGAAGTTCAGTTGGCGCGCCAAATTCAGCAGACTTTTATCCCGAACACGTTGCCGAGCAGTCCATCCTGGCAGTTCGCGGCGCGCTGGCGCACAGCGCGGCAAGTGGGCGGCGATTTTTATGATGTGATCGAGTTGCCGAATCATCGTATCGGATTATTCATCGCGGACGTGGCCGACAAAGGGATGCCCGCCGCGCTCTTTATGGCGCTCACGCGGACCCTCGTGCGGGCTGCCGTTGCCGAAACCGAATCTCCCGCTGAAGCTTTGATGCGCGTTAATGACCTGCTTGTGCCGGATACGCAACAAGGCATGTTTGTGACCGCGGTCTACGCGGTGTTGGATACGGAATCGGGAAAGCTCACATATGCCAACGCGGGACATAACCCGCCGTTATGGATTCATCGGGACCAGACCAAAGTCCAGAGGTTGACGCGTACGGGCGTCGCCTTGGGCGCGGTTGAGCAACTGTCGATGACGGAAGAGACGATTCAGATCGTACCTGGGGATAGTCTTTTGTTTTATACCGATGGCCTCACGGAGGCCTTTTCGCCTGAAGGTGATCTCTACGGCGAGGCGCGCCTGACCAATGCCCTGCGCTCTGGCATGGTTTCCTCGGCGGATGAACTGTTGGAATCGGTGGAACAAAGCCTGAACGATTTCATCCAGTCCCAGCCTTTGGGCGATGACCTGACGATGCTGGCTGTGCACCACGCGAAATCCGAATAGACGTCGTTCCCCATTTTTTACAGATATTTTACAAACCTATCATACCGACACAATAGCTTGATCCTACAATCATCTTTGTAACCTGAAAGGAGGTTCACGATGATGATCGCAAGTTGGTTCAAGAAAATTGCGTTAGTAGCGCTGATGGGCGCTTTGAGTTTATCGGCTTTGCCGTTGACCAGTGTATATGCGGCAGGACTCTCCGACACGAATGCGCCGCCCGCACCGACTCAACTTTCAACGACTCGTTTGCAGCAAATTTGGGGACGCGAGCAGAATGCATATGATCGTTTGGGCAAGTTTTTCGACCGGGCGGATCAATTCGTTACGAATGCGCAAAATCGCCTTGATCAGGCTAAATCCAATGGAAAAGACGTGAGCGCGATCCAGGCTGCCTTGGATTCGTTTTCCTCATCTCTTCAGCAGGCCAAGCCGATCTACACCAGCCTTGGCAGTTTGATTACATCGCATAATGGTTTTGACAATCAGGGTAATGTGATGGATGCAACGCAAGCGACTCTGACGGTAAAGAGCATTGGCATGCAGCTTAAGCAGATCCGTGATTTGGTCGGTAGCCCGATCAAGGCCCTGCGCGATGCGATTCAGGCATTCCGCAGCGCCAACCGTCCGGTACCAACTCCCTCCACATCTTCTTCATAATTTTTAAAGACGATTGCGCGAGCTTTGTAGAGGCACAGGTTTCTGTACCTCTACACGCGCTTCGGGTTTTTGTATGATGGCATCGCACTTTCAAACAATTGGCATTAGAATCAAGTTAATCTTTTTATAAGCGAGGCCCAGAATGTATACACCCGAAGGAAAGAAAATAGTTTCAACCGAAAAAGCCCCCAAAGCCATCGGTCCTTATTCACAGGCTGTGCGGATTGACAATTTGGTTTACACAGCAGGGCAGGTTGGTCTCGATCCTGCTACAGCCGAACTGGTTAGCGGTGGAATCGAGGCGCAGACTCGTCAGGTGCTTACCAACCTTAAAAATGTGCTTGAAGCCTCTGGCTCTGGTTTGAATTATGTGGTCAAGACCACTGTTTTTTTGGCAGATATGAAAGACTTTGCCGCGATGAACAATATTTACGCGGAGTTCTTTCCTGAGAACCCACCGGCGCGCAGCACCATCGCGGTGGCAGCTTTGCCGAAAGGCGCATCTGTCGAGATCGAGACCATCGCTTTGCTCGGCCCCTCACGCGGCGAATAAAAGGATTTATGCCCACCGAACTCATCCTGCTGGTAGATGATGAACCGTCCATTGTTCAGTTGGCGCGCATGTATCTTGAGCGCGAAGGCTTTCGCATTCAGGAAGCCGCGGATGGAGAAACAGCTCTTGAAGCGGTAGCACGCCAACGTCCCGCGCTGATCGTGTTGGACGTCATGCTTCCGAAGTTGGATGGGTTTGAGGTCTGTCGTCGTTTGCGCGCAGAGAACAATTCCGTTGCGATCATCATGTTGACTGCCCGCGATGAGGATATTGATAAAGTGCTTGGCCTTGAACTTGGCGCGGACGATTACCTGACCAAGCCGTTCAATCCGCGAGAGTTGGTGGCGCGCGTCAAAGCGATTCTGCGACGCAGCGAAGGCAAGACGCCGACTGCGGGCGGGAAGATCATTCATCTCGGTGATTTGATGATTGATCCTGCCAGCCGTGAGGTGCGCCTCGCCGAACAGACCCTCGACCTGCGTACACAGGAATTTGATTTGCTGCTCACTTTGGCCGAACACCGCGGGTTGGTGCTCAGCCGCGAACAATTGCTGCAACTGGCTTGGGGCTTTGACTTTTTTGGCCAAACCCGCACAGTGGATGTGCACATCGCGCATTTGCGGAAAAAAATCGAAGGCTCCACAGTTCATATTGAAACAGTCACGGGCGTAGGTTATAAGCTGGTCGTTTGATGTTCTCCTCTCTGCGCGCTCGTCTTTGGTTAAGTTATGCATTGATGATCGCCACGGCATTGACTGTCGTGGCGGTTGTGCTTTTGTTTTACCTGATTCAAAATCCGGCTCTTACGCGCCAAACAATGGATCGCTTGCGCGCGGCGGAATCGATCATTCAGAATCAATCGCAGGAAATTCTATCTTCCCAGGATTCTGAATTACTTCAACGCGTGGCGCAAACGTTTAATGTGCGCGTCGCAGTTTATGACTCAAATCAAAACTTATTGCTGGATACGAATCCAATTGAACCTGCACTGCAATATGTTCGGCGGCCGTTATTGAATCGTCTCTTCCCGGAATTGCGCGCCAAGAACGGCAAAGTTTGGCTGTTCACTACGAGCAGTTTGCCAAATGGCGATACATTGCTGGTGGCCGCTTTGCGACCGCGCACACAAATCCTGGGCGTTTTTACAGATGAATTGTTAATCCCGCTCTTGGAAGGCGCAGTGATCGCGTTGGTGCTGTCTCTGGTATTGGCGTTTGTGGTGGCGCGTTGGGTGGCTGATCCATTGCAGCAAGTGATCGGCGCGGCGCGCGGCTTTCCGGCGCACGAGATTCACGCGGTGCCGGTGCGCGGTCCGCGCGAGATACAGGAGTTGACTCAAACTTTTAATGACATGGTCGGGCGCGTGCAGAGCAGTCAGAAGTCGCAACGCGATTTCGTGGCGAATGTGTCGCACGAGTTGAAGACTCCGCTCACATCCATTCAAGGATTTTCGCAGGCCATTATGGACGGCACCGCAGATACGCCCGAAGCGCGTCATCAGGCCGCGGAAGTGATTTACAACGAGTCGAGTCGAATGCACCGTTTGGTGTTGGACCTGCTCGATCTTGCGCGGCTCGATGCTGGTACCGCTGATCTGAAGATGTCTCTGCTGGATGTGCGCGCGTTATTGAACGCCGTCACGGAAAAGTTTTCGCTGCAAGCGCAGAAAGAGGGCGTTACGTTGCATGTTCAGACTTCGCCCAATCTCCCTGCGTTGATCGGCGATGGCGACCGTTTGGCGCAGGTCTTCACGAATTTGGTGGATAATGCGCTCAAGTTCACGTCCAATGGCGGACAAGTGATTCTGCGCGCCGCACAAGTGGGGCCGGAGATGGAATTCGAGGTTCAGGATACCGGCCGCGGGGTCCCGCGTGAAGCGTTGGAACATATCTTCGACCGGTTTTATCAAGCCGACCCGTCCCGTCCGCGCGGCGAGAGACAAGGCGCAGGCTTGGGATTGGCAATTGTGCGAGAAATCGTGCAGGCGCACAGTGGTAGAATTAGCGTCCGCAGCCAGCCGGGGCAGGGTACGAGTTTCATCCTGTTTTTGCCGCTGGCGCAGCCTACGGCCTCCACATTTCGCCGGAAGAAATAATTTTCAAAGCCTGCCAGCTTTTGTATAATTCGGATTGCCCTCATGAACACCACTGTTTCGATCATTGTTCCATGTCATAACGAACGGGCAACGATCCGTCATCTTCTGGACGCAATCCTGAAACAAACCTATCCACTTGACCAATTGGAAGTCCTTATCGCAGATGGCCATTCCATAGATGGCACGCGGTATGAGATTGCGGTGTTCCAAAAGCAACATCCTAAACTTTCCTTGTGCGTGGTGAATAACCCGGTGGGCACGATTCCGGCAGCGTTGAACGTCGCAATCAATTCGGCGCGTGGAGAATACATCATTCGCCTGGACGCGCATTCGATGCCGTATCCCGAATATGTGGCGTGTTGTGTTCAGGCTTTGCAAGAGGAACGCGGCACCAACGTGGGCGGCGTTTGGGAGATTCGACCCGGCGCTCAAACCTGGATTGCTGAATCGATTGCTGTTGCGGCCGCGCATCCGTTGGGCGTGGGCGACGCGTTATATCGTCTCTCGCCGCGAGCCGGCGCGGTGGACACCGTTCCGTTCGGTGCATTTCGCCGCAAGTTGATTGGGTCCATCGGAAAGTTTGATGAGACTCTTTTGAGCAACGAAGATTACGAATTTAATACGCGTGTGCGTAAATCGGGCGGAATCGTTTGGCTCGATCCTTCGATCCGATCTGTCTATTTTGCGCGCGCGAGCTTAATCGAATTGGCTCGTCAGTATTGGCGATATGGTTTTTGGAAATGGCGGATGTTGCGCCGCTATCCTGAAACGCTTCGTTGGCGGCAGGCTTTGCCGCCAACCTTTGTGCTGGGCTTGATTATGCTGGCGGTGTTGAGTCCGTTTTTTGGTCTGGCCCGGCTCACATTCTTATTTGCGATCGGACTGTATGTGCTTGTCCTTTTGTTTGCAGGAATATACGTGGCCATGAAGCGCCGGAAATTTTTTCTGCTTTTAGGTTTGCCGCTTGCAATTGCCACCATGCACCTCGCGTGGGGCAGCGGATTTCTATGGAGTATGCTCTCAAGGCTCGCAGTAACTTCATGACTGATACGAAACGTCCATCTCTTCGCCTTCGGCCCAGCGAACAGCGTTCGATTCTGTTGATCGGCGATCTCATCGCGTCCATCGGCGCGATGTTTGGTTCGCTCTATACCTGGTACGAGTATTCGTTGTATAAATTAATTTCCAATGGCATCCCGGAAGCTCGCGCCGAGAAGCTATTGGAAATTCAAGTTCCAATTTGGTTTTATTTCCTTCCGATTGTGTGGCTTGTCTTGATGGTAGAGCTATATGACTCACACACCTCTGCCAACTGGAACCGGACTATGCGCGGCATCGCGGTGGCTGCGTTTGTTGGATTGGTCGCGTATTCTCTGCTTTTTACAATTCGCGAAGACCCGACGAATCTACCACGCATTGGCGTGGGCGCGTTTCTGCTCCTCGCCTCCGCCCTGACAGTGATTTGGCGCGCCATCTATATTCGGATTTACACCTCCTCAGGCCTCAGCCGACGCGTGCTTGTAGTTGGCGCGGGAAAAGCAGGTCACACGCTGGCTGAAGTCTATCGGACCTTGATCCCGCCACCGTTTAATTTGGTTGGCTTCATTGATGATGATCCCAAGAAAACAGGCCGTTCTATTTTAGGGTTTCCAATCCTTGCTTCCAGCGGCCAGTTGTTGAAAGCGATTGACGATTATCGAATTTCCGATGTCGTTGTTGCAATCACCGGAGAAATTCACGGCGCGACGTTCCAGATCATTCTAGACGCGCAGGAACGCGGCGTGGAAGTGGTACGCATGCCGACGATCTACGAAGAGGTCGCGGGACGCGTGCCGATCCATCACCTCGAGTCGGACTGGATGTTGCGTTCGTTCATTGATCAAGCGCGCGTCAGCGGATTTTATGAGTTGGCAAAACGCCTCCTCGATATTATCGGCGGCCTGATTGGTATGCTTGTCCTTCTTATTACGTTTCCATTCACAGCTCTTGCAATTGTTATCGATAGTGGTTTCCCGGTTTTTTATTCGCAGCCGCGGCTTGGAAAGGGCGGCATTCCTTACTCCATTTATAAATATCGCTCGATGCGAAAAGATGCAGAGGCTGATGGACAAGTGAGACCGGCGGAAAAAGACGATCCGCGTGTCACACGTGTGGGTCGTTTCTTGCGCCGCACACGTTTGGATGAGTTGCCTCAGTTTTGGAATGTGCTGCATGGTGAGATGAGTCTGGTCGGTCCGCGCGCCGAACGTTTTGAATTGGTCAACTCTTATCAAAAACAGATTCCGTTTTATCGCGCGCGTCTACTGGTCAAGCCCGGGCTCACAGGTTGGGCGCAGATCAATTACGGCTATGCAGCTACGGTATATGATACGGTCATCAAACTCGAATATGATTTGTATTACATCAAGCATCGTAACTTGAGCATGGATGTCAATATCATTTTGCGCACGATCGGCACAGTCATTCGCCGGACGGGATGGTAGCGTGAAATATCTGGTCACAGGCGGCGCGGGTTTCATCGGATCGCATATCGTTCGTACTTTGCTGGATCAAGGCGCGGGCGTGCGTGTGTTGGATAATTTCTCAACGGGCAAGCGCGAAAACTTGGCGGACTCGGATGATCGATTGGATATTATCGAAGGAGATCTGCGCGACGATTCACGCGTGACCGAAGCTGTGCGCGGCATCGATATCATCTTCCACGAAGCCGCGTTTGTCTCCGTGCCACAATCGATGGACGAGCCGCAGAATTGTTTCGACATCAACGTGACGGGAACGTCCGTTTTGTTTGAAGCGGCTCGCAGGTCCGGTGTGAAGCGCATTGTCTTTGCGACTAGCGCCGCGGTCTATGGCAACTCGACTGAGATGCCTCTCGTCGAAGAGACTCCGCTTCATCCGCTTTCACCGTATGCTGCCTCCAAACGCGTCGACGAAATCTATGGTCAACTCTATACGACTTCGCTGAACTTGGAAGTGGTCGCGCTGCGTTACTTCAATGTCTATGGCCCGCGCCAGCGCCCGGACTCTATGTATGCCGCCGCGGTTCCGATTTTCATTCGACACTTGTTGGATGGCAAGCCGATCACGATTTATGGCGATGGCGGGCAAACGCGCGATCTGATCAATATATGCGATGTGGTGCGCGCCAATTTGATCGCTTCCGAGCATCCCGCTGCGCCGGGTGAAATTTTCAATATCTGCACTGGCCAGGAAACGCGTATCATTGACTTGGTCGAGACTCTGCAGGATTTATTTCCGTCCGCGCCCGCGCCGGTTTTTGCCGAGCCGCGCGCCGGTGATATTTATCGTTCGATTGGTTCGCCGAAAAAAGCCGCGGATTTGATCGGCTTTCGCGCACAAGTTACATTGGAAGATGGTTTGAAAGAAGCCATCGAATGGATGAAGAAGGAATCATAATTGGTGGTCGAGTAATGTATCAAGACCATAGTTGATTGTTATCATGCTCTCTGAAAAATCTCATCTTCACGTTCGCAATCGTTTTGTTCTCATTGGCGATATTGCCCTCATCTTGATTTCGGTGTTGGGCAGTTTTGCGTTGCGCCTCGACGCGGCGCAATTGCCTTATTATTTTCCCGCCGCGCTGACGATGTGCTTCGTCGCGCTCATGATCAAAATTCCAACGTATTACTTTTTTGGTTTGTATCGCCGCTTATGGATTTATGCCAGCACGAACGAACTGCGGCTGATCACATTTGCAGTCACAACTGCATCGGTGTTAACCGCGGGTGTCGTTTCCTTGCTTCTCAGCCTCGACTTGATTCATCCCGGCATGCCGCGTTCTGCTCTCGGTATCGACTGGTTACTCTCGCTGGTTTTGATCGGCGGTTCGCGTTTTGCTTTGCGGATTCTCTCCGAGCAGGCTTCAACCTCGCGCAATACAAAACGAAAACGCGCTCTCATTATCGGCGCGGGTGACGCGGGCGCGTTGGTCACGCGTGAGTTGCAAAAATCCTCGCAGTTGAATCTGATGCCGATCGGTTTTCTCGATGACGATCCTGCCAAACAAAATCACGAGATTTATGGCGTGCGCGTGATTGGCAAGATCGCGGATTTGCCGAACGTGCTCGATAACCGACAAGTGGATGAAGTCATCATTGCGATTCCTTCCGCACCGGGCCGGGTCGTTCGGCTTGTGACGGATGTTTGTCGCCTCAAAGGGATTCCTTCGCGCACCATGCCCGGCATATATGAATTGATCGGCGGCAAGGTCAGCGTCAGCCGTTTGCGCGAAGTGGATATCACCGATCTCTTGCGCCGCGAGCCGGTGCGCGTCAACGATGAAATTGTTGGGCAAGCCTTTGCCGGAAAGCGCGTGCTTGTCACCGGTGCAGGTGGCTCGATTGGCCGCGAGTTGTGTCGTCAAATCGCTCGACGCGGACCCAGCCAACTGGTCCTGCTTGGACATGGCGAGAATAGCATCTTTGAAATTTTCATTGAACTGCGCGAAGATTATCCCGACCTCGCGCTGGTTCCCATCATTGCCGATGTGCGCGACCATGAACGCATCGAAGCGATCTTCGACGAATATCAACCGCAAGTTGTGTTTCACGCGGCCGCGCATAAACATGTGCCGTTGATGGAAGTCAACGTGACCGAAGCTATTACGAACAATGTGATCGGCACGCAGAATGTGATCGAAGTTGCCGCGCAGAATAAAATCGAACGTTTTGTTTTGATCTCCACCGATAAAGCGGTGCGGCCTACGAGTGTGTATGGCGCGACCAAACGTTTGGCCGAAATGCTTGTGCTCGATGCGGCGCGTCAATCGAAGCTGCCGTTTACCGTGGTTCGTTTTGGAAATGTGCTCGGCAGCCGCGGTAGTATCATCCCGCTCTTCAAACAACAGATCGCGCGCGGCGGTCCGCTCACCATCACACATCGCGACATGCGCCGCTTTTTCATGACCATCCCCGAAGCCGTGTATCTTGTTTTGCAAGCCGCTTCTATGGGCCGCGGCGGTGAAACGTTCGTGCTCAACATGGGCGAGCCGATTCGTATTTTGGATTTGGCTGAAGATTTGATTCGACTCTCTGGCCTCGAACCGAATCGCGACATCGAAATTATCTTTACTGGAACGCGGCCCGGTGAAAAGCTGACCGAAGAACTTTGGGATGCCGGGACTCCTCTTGAACGCACCGCACATCCCGACATCTTCCGCCTCGCTTCTTCCGAGACGTTGAGTGGGCGCGGCCTCCGAAAGGCAGTTGACTCGCTCGAAGCTGCCAGCCGCCGCGCCGAAATGGACGCGATCTTCCGCATCCTGAACGCGAGCGTGCCCGGTGCTTCCATCCATGAAACCGAAGCACATCCTGTGCTCGATACTTCCTCTTTGACTTAGCGAATGTCACTCAGTTTTGATGTTGTCTCACCGCGAAGGCGCGAAGGACTCAAAGAAAGGTTTTCTCTTCGCGAAGGCGTAAGAATCTTCGCGCTCTTCCTTTCTTCGCGGTTCAAGCTTATTCGTCTATTGTGCGCGGCGAGTTAACTCATGCCCGAAGTTTTCCTGACTGAATGGCAAACCTTTGTCCGCGCTCATCCTGAGTTACATCTTTTACAAACAGGAGAGTGGGGAGAGTTGAAGTCGGCCTTTGGCTGGAGCACAGCGCGTATCATCAATGGCGATTTCGGCGTACAAATTTTATTTCGTAAATTGCCGTTGGGGTTGACACTGGCTTATATTCCGAAAGCGAAATTCGATTCGTCTTTGCAAGACGAAGTGGATGAAATTTGCAAACGTCATCATGCCATTTTTTGTAAACTCGAACCTGATTCTTGGAATACCGATCACTGGCAATTGGATACTGGTCACTGGTTATCTTCTCCTCATAATATTCAGCCTCCTCGCACGATCGTCATTGATTTGCACGACAAAGAAGAAGAAATCCTCGCGCACATGAAACAGAAGACGCGTTACAACGTTCGCTTGGCTGAGAAAAAGGGGGTGACTGTCCGAGTTTGGGGCGATATTCCCGCCTTTCATAAGATGATGTTGATCACTGGCGGCCGCGATGGATTCGGAGTCCATTCGCTTGAATATTATCAACGCGCCTATGATTTGTTCAAGCCAACCGGTATGTGTGAATTGCTCCTCGCTGAATACGAAGGTAGACCACTCGCAGCGTTGATGGTCTTTGCTCACGGAAAGCGCGCTTGGTATGTATACGGTGCCTCGAACGATGACGAGCGCAACCGCATGCCAACTTATTTATTACAGTGGGAAGCTATACGCTGGGCCAAATTACGCGGCTGCGAAGAATACGATCTGTGGGGCGTGCCGGACGAAACCGAGGAAATATTGGAAGCTGGTTTTGAAGCGCGGCACGATGGTTTGTGGGGAGTCTATCGTTTCAAACGCGGCTTCGGCGGCGAGTTGAAACGCGCCCCACAAGCGATGGATAGAGTCTACAATCCATTGTTATATAAGTTGTATTTGTGGCGAATGGCCGGAAGGGAGATTGGGTAATGCAAGCGTTTACCGGCTCCTCTTCCGAATGGAATCAAATCATTACTCAATTGCCAAACCCGCATTTGCTTCAATCATGGGAATGGTCGCAAGTCAAGGCGAAATATGATTGGCAGCCGATCCCATTTTTTTGGAAAGATTCATCTGAAAAAGTTGTTGCCGCGGCAATGATCTTGAAGAAACAAATTCTTCGTCGTGGTTTCGCAGC
>DATKNJ010000224.1:0-4073 GCA_035541395.1 Anaerolineales bacterium | reverse complement strand
TGCCACCCCAAGAGTATTCGATCTGTATATCTTTCAATTGCGGATACACTTGAATCATCTCGCGCTGCAAAATCCCCGCGCTTTGGCGGATCGTTTCGGGTGTTTCCCGGAAGAAAGCCGCGCGCCCGCCGAAGATCATGCGATTGCCCCATAAACGAAAATAATTCAAATAATGCTTGTAATCGAAGATCATACGATTCTTCGGGCTGAGTTCCTTTGCAAGATCATCTGAAAGTTTTTCCGTCGCGATGATGAACGAGCCTATAGGAATGATTTTCTTTTGTAATTGCTGCATGACTCGACTCGTATAACCGGATGTTCCCACCAAAACTTTTTCCGCGCGGACTTTGCCGCGTTCCGTTTCGACGACGAATCCGTTCGTTCCCAGCTCGAGGTGGGTCACGCGCGCCCGCGCGTGGAGCGACGCTCCGGCTTTTTCTGCTGCCCGCGCCAATCCCGCGACATATTGTGCCGGGTTCAGCCCGCCGCTGACCTCATCTACCAGCGCGCCATAATACAAACCCGAGCCGATCTCTTCACGCTGTTTCTCACGCGGAATCAGATGAACGTTGTGGTTGAATTCCTTGGCCATGAATTCAACTTCTTCTTGCAACGCCTCATAATGTTTCGGTTTGTTTGCCGTAAGCAAATGACCACAGCGCGCAAATCCGCAATCGATGTTTTCTTCTTTGACGATTTGCTCAACGGTATCAATCGAATCCAGTGAACTTTGGAATAATTGCTTCGCTAAATTGCGTCCATATTTTTTGATGATGGTCTGCATCGGCAGCTTGAGTCCGGTCAGCGCCATGCCGCCGTTGCGTGAACTCGCGCCCCAGCCGATAGTATTCGCTTCCAGCACTGCGACTCTCGCGCCGCGCTTTGCCAAAGTCCGCGCCGCAC
Source organism: Anaerolineales bacterium (assembly GCA_035541395.1). GTDB lineage: Bacteria > Chloroflexota > Anaerolineae > Anaerolineales > Villigracilaceae > JACPVF01. Next base: position 3,170 of record DATKNJ010000224.1, on the reverse strand, counting down.
TCAAGCCTGTATATCCGCCGCCGATGATCGCCACATCCACTTTTTCGGGCAATGGAGTCAGATGTTCATCGGATGGCATCGCGACGGTTTCATGCCAGAAGATTTTTTCGTTGAGCATGGCGAATCCTTTAGACAGTTAGAATCAAACCACAGATGAACACAGATAAATTGTCGACTTGAAGCGGTGTAGGGTGAATACTATCAAAAAAGAATTTCGTCTATCGTCAATCGTGTTTTGTTCGCTGTTCCCGGCGAAGTTGTTCACCTTGAATCGCAACACCGACGATAACGATGACCAAGAAAGTCAATCCGCCCATGGCGGCTTTCAAGTTGAAAACTTGTACGAGAAGCGCCGCGCCCGCCAAACTGGAAAGTGTGATGATGGCCCAGTCGAATAACGCGCCGACCAGAATCGCGCCGATGATTCCACCGATGATGAAAAGAATCCAAACCATCAAGCCAGTATCGAAACCAAATAGATGTGCTATTCCCAATAGAACGGCGCCGCCTGCGATAAAACCTGCGACGCCAATGGCAACGCTTTTGAGAAACATAGCCAGGATCGCGAACAAAGCGCCGACGATTAAACCGACGACAATCGCCATCCATTCTGGCCCGTTCCAGGCGCGGACCGTGAGTTGGACTCCTGCGATGAATCCGGCCGCGGCTACAAATAGCCAAAACAAACGGCGGCCCGCGATGAGCAATCCAAGGCCGAGAATGATATTGATGATTCCTAACATATCAGCCTCCTGTGGGAGTAGAAGAAGCTGGCCTTGCTCGCAATAGGTCGCGGAGATCTGCGAGCAGTTCCTCAGGGAATAGTGAAGACAGGCGACGCAATGTGATATTGGTCATCTGGTTTTCTGGGTTGGATAAAAGCTGGCGCAAGAAGAAAGTTGTCTCAGTGGGGGATTTCTTGTAAAGTGCGAGGATAAGATCGCCCAGGTCAACTTGTAAGGTGGCAGGTGCGGATTCAAAGACCGGTTCGAGTATATTCAGTACCGGCGGCAGGTTTTCAAATCCGGGGTCGGTCAGCAACGGCAGTAAAGCCTGAATGCCATTCGACCAGGTGCGCGTGCGCGCAGGATGCAGCCATTCACCGATCAGCTCAAGGAATTGTTTTGGCGTTTCCTGTCTTAAGCGCGCGAGACTGGTCGTCAGCAACGCCACACGCACGGATGGATCGCGCACTTGTTGAGTCCAGGCCGTGAGGCGGGCCAGCAAGCGTTCGCTCTGTTCTTCTTGTGGCGGGATTCGTCCGAGCAGGAACGCGGCCAGCAGACAAGTTTCGAGATAACCTTCATCCCAAAGCAAATCGGCCAGGTCCAGCGCGGCTGCGGGGCTGTTGCTGGCTACTTGTGCGAGTTCCAACTCAATTTGTCTGAGGATGACCGGAGAGGTGTGATACGTAGATAGGTTCGAGCCGGGCGCGACTGCTTCCACAGTCCGCAATGTGCGGTTGACGTAATAATCTAAAATCTCGCGCAGATGTCTCAGGAACTCATCCGGCACGAAAAAGAAATCAACCAGACGAGAAGTTTGTTTGCGCAAACGGGCGAGATCAATGGCGGGCATATAAATATTGTAGGGGCGGATGGCCATCCGCCCCTACCGAAAACCTAATACGCTTTGGCAAAATACACTTTCTTGGTGGCTTTCTCACCGCACACTACGCATTTGCCTTCGCCTTGGGGTTGGTCGAATGGCATGTTACGCGTGGTGGCCTTGGTATCTTCTTTCACCTTCGCTTCGCATTCTTTGCTTTCGCACCACCAGGCGAACGCCCATCCATCCTGGACGATGTTTTTCAAGTCCTCGTAATCTTTTGGTTCATGGATGTTGGCATCGCGGAAGTCGGTGGCACGCTTCAGCATGGATGACTGAATCTCGATCAGCATCTGGCTGACGGTCGCAGCGAGACCCGTTTGTGGGACGAACGATTTGCCCTCGCGTCCGGGGACATCACGTCTTGCCAGCGCGACCGAACCTTTTTCCACATCCTTGGGGCCGATCTCGATTCGCAGCGGCACACCGCGCATCTCCCAATCGTTGAACTTGAATCCGGGCGTCATTTCTTCGCGATCGTCCAATTTGAGGCGGATGCCCGCGGCCTTGAGTTCCACGAAGGCACGATTCGCGACTTCCATCACTTTGCTTTTTTCAGCATCATTCTTGTAGATTGGAACGATGACCACTTGCGTAGGCGCGAGGCGTGGAGGCAGGACGAGTCCTTGATCATCGCCATGTACCATGATCAGCGCACCGATGATTCGGCTCGAGATGGCCCAAGACGTCGTTTCGCAGTATTGCAGTACATTATCCTTGTTCAAGAACTGAATGTCGAAGGCCTTTGCAAAGTTCGTGCTGAAATAATGCGAAGTTCCTGATTGCAAGGCGCGCTTGTCCCACATCATCGCTTCAATGGATGTGGTGGTGTGTGCGCCTGCGAATTTTTCCGTGTCGCTCTTCATCCCTTTGATGACAGGGATGGCGGCCATCTCAAGGCAGAAGCGTTCATAGATATCGAGAATACGAAGCATTTCTTCCTTTGCTTCTTCTGCAGAGGTGTGTGCGGTATGACCTTCATGCCAATAGAATTCCGCGGTGCGCAAGAAGAGTTTTGTGCGCAATTCCCAACGCAACACCGAACCCCATTGCACAATGAGAAGCGGCAAGTCGCGCCACGACTTGACCCATTTGGAGTACATGTAGCCAATGATGGTTTCAGATGTTGGGCGCACGACTAATTTTTCTTCAAGCTCTTCGCCGCCGCCGTGAGTGACCACAGCCAGTTCGGGCGCGAAACCTTCCACATGTTCCTTTTCTTTTTCAAAGAACGACAAAGGAATCAATGTTGGGAACGCCGCATTGACGTGCCCCGTCTTTTTGAATTCCTCATCGAGCCACGATGTGATATTTTCCCATAGCGCCCATCCATAGGGCCTCACCACCATACAGCCGCGCACGGGCGCGTAATCGGCCATCTCCGCTTTCAATACAAGTTGGTTGTACCATTCGGCGAAGTTTTCACTTCGAGTAGGTAATTTGTCTTCAGCCATTTTTCCTCAGGTAGTTTTTATGTAGGGTCGAAATCTAACTTCGAACCTTTGAATTTTCAAGCAATCGAACAGCAGTGTAAATATCTGGTGCGAATTGCAGCGCCTCGC
>DATKNJ010000223.1:0-9382 GCA_035541395.1 Anaerolineales bacterium | reverse complement strand
TGATCTCGATCAAGGCACGCGCACTTGGAGTCTCTTCGTGGGCCGTTGTATTTATTGCGGACGCTGTGAGGAGGTTTGCCCAACGAATGCCATTACGCTCAGCCCGGACTTTGAATTGGCCGTCGCGAACAAACAGGATCTCTATGAAACAGCAGAATACAAACTAGCCGCCTGCCGAATCTGTGGAACTTATTACGCTCCTCTTAAAGAGATCGAATATGTTTCAGCCTTGCTCAAACAAAGCAATATGAGCGAGGAGGATCGCACCCGCGCTGTCGCGTTGGTGGAACTCTGCTCGGAATGCAAACGCAAGAACGATGTGCAAAAAATCGTCAGCCTGTTCCATGAGGAGGGCGTTGATGCTCAACGATAGACCCACCAGCCAAATCGTGGCGGAGCGAAGCAAATACGCCATCCACTTGGATGAGCAAACCGGCCAGCTCAAAGCGGCTTTGCTCAAGGATATTCATCGCTCAATCTATGTCTATCGCATCGACTGCGGCGGATGCAACGGATGTGAGATCGAAATCTTTGCGGCGCTCACGCCGCTCTTCGATGTGGAACGCTTCGGCATCAAAGTTGTCTCTTCTCCGCGTCACGCGGATGTGTTGGTATATACCGGCTCGATGACGCGTTCGATGCGCGTCCCGGCTTTGCGCGCCTATCATGCCGCGCCCGATCCAAAAATCTGTGTAGCGTATGGCGCCTGTGGGTGCTCAGGCGGCATTTTCCATGATCTCTACTGTGTGTGGGGCGGTGCGGATAAATTCATTCCGATCGATGTATATATTCCCGGCTGCCCGCCGACTCCCGCGGCTACCATCTATGGTTTTGCAATGGCATTGGGCTTGCTCGGCCAAAAGTTGCATGCCACGCATCACGTTCAAGGGGAGGACGAGCATAGTTTGCCGCGTCATCCTCAGGTTCCGCTTGCGCTGCGAGTTGATATCGAGCGAGAAGCCCGTCGCATGGCTGGTTATCTATATGGAAAACAGATCGCTGAAAAATTCTTTGAGTTTTACGAACGCAATACGAGCAATGTTCGTTCATCCATCGAGTCATATCTTGAAGCGCAAGCCGATCCGCGCTTGACCGAGATCATGACGCGTCTGTTGCAAATCCATCAGACGCGTGCTGGAGATTGAACAATGACCGAGCGAGTGATTTTCTATCAACTAACGCAGAAGTTCGTCAATGAAGATCAAGACGTTCCAGAAGGTGCGCAGCAGGTGATTTATTACTCGCTGGCTATTGGTCATCATGTGGGCGTGGTAGATTGCTTCCAAAGCTTGATGGAGATTCCGCTCGAGGACTATCGCCGATGGATCGCTTGTCTTCCAAAAGGAGCCGGCCGGCAAAAAATGGATGGCGTATTGAAGTGGGGCGAGATCGAGATCAACCGCAGCCATGTGGCCCAACTGTTGCCCGCGCTCAAAAATGCCCTGCCGCACATGGACGATTCGCAAGCAAAAATTTCCGGCACTTTATCGCACTGCATTGAACAGATGATGACTGAACCGGCGTTGTATTTAATTGTTAGGAAGTTGGCATGAAAAAATTGGTGTTGACCGTTGGCAACTCCATGATGGGCGATGACGCAGCCGGCCCGCTTCTCGCGCAGACCTTGCTTGGTTCGCCCGTGGATGGCTGGGATGTGCTTGACGGCGGTTCCGCGCCGGAGAACTGTGTGCATTTGATTCGCGAGATGACGCCTGATCAAATCCTCATTATTGATGCAGCCGATATGGATCTGACTCCCGGTGAAATCCGCTTCATCGACGCGGAAAAACTTGACGATCCATTTTTGATGTCCACTCACATTTTGCCGCTTTCTTATCTTTCAGAATCCCTGCGGGAGTTTTCATCGAAGGTCGATTTGATCGGCATCCAGCCGAAGGTGGTGGCGTTTGGATATCCAATATCGCCTGAAGTAAAGGCAGCTGTCGGGCGCGTCCATGCCTGGCTGCAAGGAGGTGGTAAGACACTCGAATAACAAACACACCAATCTGTGAGTTTTTTCAGCAGCAGATATGGGCCAGGAAGGAGGCACCAATGAAAGCAATCATTCTGCTCAAAATCAGATTCGGTGAAGCAAACAATGTTTGCGCCAAATTCAATCAGATGAAATCGATCCTGGACTCGCGCGCGCCTTTTGGACAGTACGATGCCGCGGTCATGATTCAAGGTGAGAGCCTGGAAGAGTTTTGGGATGTAATCAAGTGTCAGCTTCAAACCATTAGCGGTGTTATTGAAATTTTTCCATGCCTGATTTTAGATGACCAGTCTTTTGAGAATCTACCGGAGCATTTACAGGAACTTGTTCTGCTCCCGTGCTGATAAAGTTATACACTCTTCGACCGATTCTGAAACTGCCGCGCGGCCCGTTCATACCGCGGTAAAGGAGAAAATGCCATGCCGAAAATTACATCTTTGGCTGACCTGGATCAGCTCAGCAAAGAAATCGCGGAGAAGCGCAATCAAGAAACGCAACGCGGAGTCGTATATATCAGCGTTGGCATGGCTTCTTGTGGAATCGCAGCGGGCGCGTTGGAAGTATTTCGGGCGTTGGAAGAGGAAATTAAAAACTGTCATCTGGGGAATGCGATTCTGTTCGAGACCGGTTGTCTGGGACTATGCAGTCATGAGCCGATCGTCGAAGTCAGAGTCGGCGAATCATTGAAAGCGGCTTACGGGCACGTTAATCCAGAACTAGCAAAACGCATCATCCGTGAGCATGTTCTCGAAGGCAAGGTAATTGAAGAGTTTACCATCGATGCCTCTGCATTCCCCACGCCATAACGAGAACCAAGGTGAATCCATGGAACAGGAACTTCAAGAAACTGATCTGGTCGGCCTCGTCGATCGCTTAGTTCAGGAACATGGAGCCAAGCGCGATGCCATTATTCCCATCTTGAGTGAGATTAACCGCGTCTTTGGATATATTCCGTCCGCGGCTTTACCCGAAATTCGCCGAAGGATCCAGAGTCCGCAAGAAGGCTTGTTCCTGGCTGACAGCCATTTATATTCCGCTGCGAGTTTTTACCAAATGTTCTCGCTCCGTCCAATTGGCGCGCACATCGTCCGGTTTTGCGAGAGCGCGCCATGTCATGTAATGGGAGGGCGCGAGGTGCTGAAAGCGTTGCAGCAGGAATTGGGCTTGCAGCCTGGCGAAACGAGCAAGGACATGAGGTGGTCTTTGTTCATGACGAGTTGCCTCGGAATATGCAGTGTTGGCCCGGTCTTCCTCGTGGATGACGACATGTATGGCAATGTCACGCCGGAGCGAGTACCAGAGATTCTTGCACGGTACCAGCTTCAAAGTCCGGAACGAAGCGGCGATGATGAATCGAGGTGATCGATGAAAGTCATCCGTTCAATGGTTTTAGTCTCGATGGATGATGCCAGCTTGGAACATGGCGCAGAGCAGGTGTTCCATACCTTCCTCGATGAGATCGAGGAGTTTGGCCTTTCGGATCAAATTACGGTTTCCACGATTCGAGATGTGGGTTTGGTGAAAGATGTGCCGGTTGTGATTGTCTATCCGGACTCGGCCGTGTATGCACCAGTAAAAATCGAAGATGTGCATACGATTGTGGAGGAGCACCTTTATAAAGGTAACATCGTCCCGAGCCTGCTGGCGATGATGCATGAAATGGTGCCGGAGGTTGCCTGGACGCGCGGACGCCGAGGCGCGTTGCCCATTCAAAAACGAGTTGTGCTTGAACGATCAGGTGTGATCGATCCGGCTAGTATTGAGGATTACATTTTGTATGATGGCTTTCGGGCACTGGGCAAAGCTTTGACTCAAATGACTCCGGATGAAGTGATGGATGAAGTAGAAAAGTCCGGTTTGCAGGGCCGCGGCGGCGCGGGATTTCCAACCGGCCGCAAATGGCGATTCGTGTCCAGCACACCGGGCAATCCCAAATATGTGATCTGCAATGCAGACGAAAGCGAGCCGGGCACTTTCAAGGATCGTCTGATTATCGAAGGAGATCCATTCAGCATTATTGAAGCGATGACGATCGCGGGTTATGCCATCGGTTCGCACGATGGATATATTTATATTCGGGGAGAATATCCGCTGGCATATCGCCGCATTGAGCACGCCATTCAACAAGCCGAGGAATGGGGACTACTTGGCGAGCACATCTTTGGTGCTGATTTTAATTTCCATATTCATCCTCATGCCGGAGCGGGCGCATATATCTGCGGCGAGGAAACCGCGCTGATCGAGTCGCTCGAGGGGAAACGCGGTATGCCGCGCCCGCGGCCGCCGTATCCAACAACGTATGGATTATTTGGCAAGCCGACCGTGGTCAACAATGTTGAGACCCTTACCAATGTTCCGCCCATCTTGCGGAATGGTGCGAAGTGGTATCGCGAACTCGGTTCACCTAAGAGCACAGGCACCAAGGTATATACCATTTTGGGCGATGTCAACTTTAAAGGTGTGATCGAAGTGCCAATGGGAATCACCTTGCGTGAAGTGATCGATATTTACGGCAAAGGAATGAAGAACGGCAAGAAACTTAAGTTGGTGCAAACCGGCGGTTCCAGTGGAACAATCGCACCGGCCAGCTTGCAAGATACGCCGTTGGATTTCGATTCATTCCGCAATGCTGGTGTTTCGCTTGGTTCGGGCGCGTTACTTGTATGTGATAAGGATACCTGCGTGGTCGACTTGGCCAAAGTGATCCTGCGTTTCTTCCGTAATGAGTGTTGTGGAAAATGCACACCATGTCGTATCGGCACGTTACGTTTGTATGAAATCGTCAGTCAGATTTCTGAGGGAAAAAGCACATTGGATGATTTGGACTTGTTGATGAAAATTTCGGAAGCCATGTCCGAAGTCTCCAATTGCGGATTAGGGCAAACGGCTTCCGTCGCATTGAGGGATATCTTGAAATATTTCCGGGAGGAGATCGAAATTCACATTCGCGAGCATATTTGTCCGGCTGGTGTTTGCCCGATCTCGGAGCCTTCGCTTGAACCCATCCCGGTCTCAGGAGAAATGTCATGATCAACCTGACGATCAACGGTCAAATCTTGGCAGTGCCTGAAAACACAACTGTGCTCCGAGCCGCGGAGTCGGTGGGGATTGTGATTCCAACCCTGTGCAATCACAAGGATCTCACACCTTATGGCGGTTGTCGTTTGTGTTCGGTGGATATTCAAGGGATGCGTTTACCCGCGACAGCTTGTACAATGCTTGTTGCTCCGGGCATGATCGTCCGTACAGAAAGCCCGGCGTTGACGCGTTACCGCCGCACCATTCTGGAATTGTTGCTGGCCCGCTTCTATGACGCTGGTTACACCCATTCGAATGGCGCGCGCACACTCGATACGCAGTTCGCGTATTGGGTGAACTACTACGGCATCGACATGAAAAGTGCGATGGCCAAGCAGCCATTCCGCCAAATCGACAGCGACCCGAATCCCTTCATTTGGGTGGATAAAAATAAATGTATCATGTGCACGCGCTGTGTGCGCGCCTGCGCCGAAGTACAGGGACGTTTCGTTTGGACTCAGGCTTATCGCGGGTATGACTTACGCATTGTAGCTGGCGCAGATACAACCATGCTCAAAGCGCGTTGCGAATCCTGCGGGGCATGTGTGGCGCATTGTCCCACCGGCGCATTGGATAACAAGATGTCGGTCAAGCTTGGACCTCCAGACCGCATCGTCAGCACGATTTGTTCTTATTGCAGTGTGGGTTGCCAACTTGACTTGCATGTCAAAGATGATATACCCGGCGGGCGTGTCCTGCGCGTGGTTTCCAGCGAGAAAGCGCCAGTTAACGGCGACCATTTATGCGTCAAGGGACGATACGGATATGATTTCATCCATTCGCCGAATCGATTGAAGAATCCACGCGTGCGGAAATATTTGTTGGATGGAAGCGCTCGTCCGCAGACGCGCGGCCCGTGGGTGGATGTGGATTGGGATACGGCGCTGCGCATCACAGCACAGGGCTTGCTGGTCGCGTGCGATCAATATGGTCCGGAAAGTATTGGTTTTCTCGCGTCAGGCAAATGTTTGAACGAGGAAAATTATCTCATCAACAAATTCGCGCGCCAAGTGATTGGGACGAATAACATCGACTGCTGTAATCATGTCAACCATTTCAGCGCAGTGGATGGATTGGATACGGCTTTGGGATTCCACGCGCAATCGAACTCGCTGGAGGATGTGGCGCGGGAGGCAAAATCGATTTTGCTGATCGGCTCGAATACTTCGGAGCAACATCCGATCTTTGGAGTCAAACTGCGACAGGCGGTCTTAAAGCGCGGTTGCCAATTGGTGGTTGCTCACCCCGATTTCATCAACATGGCAGAGTATGCATCCCTGCGGCTAGTTTATAAGTCGGGCATGGAGACCGCGTTAGTGAATGGATTGATGCATATCATCGTAAATTCGAGTTGGGAAGATCGCGCTTTCATTGAGAAACATACACTTGGATTTGATGAGTTTGCCAAAACTTTGGATCAATATCCGCCGGAGCGTGTCGCAAAAATAACCGGCGTTCAAGAGACGAGTCTGCGACAGGCTGCGGAGATCTTCGTAACACACCGACCAATGGCCATCGTTTGGGGTGTAGACTTGGCTCGCGGTCAGGAGGAACGCGATACCATCCACAGCCTGGCGAATCTCCAGTTGATGCTGGGCAACTTCGGGGTGGCGGGAGGCGGCCTGATTCCATTGCGTGAGCAAAATAACTCACAGGGCGCCTCGGATATGGGTGCTCATCCGGTTTTCCTACCCGGTTATCAATCTGTTGAAGAGGCAGCATCTCGTAAAAAATTCGAAAAGGCATGGGGCGCGAATTTGTCATCAAGAGCGGGAATGAATGCCACACAAATGATGCGTGCCGCGGAAGAAGGAAAATTGCACGCGCTGTATATCATGGGGGAGGATGTAATCGGCAACGCGCCGAACGGTCTGCATGCGCGGCGTAGTTTGCAGAATTGCGACTTTGTTGTGGTGGCGGGGACTTGTGAGTCCAATACAACTCGTAATGCGGATGTGCTTTTGCCCGGCGTAACCTTCGCCGAGAAAACTGGCACATTTACCAACAGTGAACGCCGAGTGCAGATGGTGCGTCAGGCAATTTCACCGCTGGCAGATTCACGACTCGATTGGCAGATCATCGTTGAGATCGCGCGGCGCGTTCAGCCGAACGACTTGAATGCGGAATATTCAAGTTGGGATTATCGTGATACGTCTCAAATCATGAACGAGATCGCGTACCTGACACCGATTTATGCCGGTATCTCACACGAACGTTTGGATCGCATGGAGAATTTGCAATGGCCGGTGATGAACTTGAGTCATCCGGGGACACCTATTTTGTCGGCCGAGAACTTCAAAGATGGAAGAGGAAAATTTATGGTGTCGGATAACTCAGCCTGAACGTGTAGATTACCAAAAACGAATTGTGTTTTAGAGGGCCGCGATCATTCTTCCGCTGTTGGTTCTGTTTTTGGCGCGCCGAATTTCTCAACGAGGACAGCAATGTCCTCTTCTTTTCCATAATTAACGAAAAATGGTTCCTTGTTGAGGGAGGCCAGTTCCCAATCTTCATTGGACATGCCAATGCATTTGAATTTGCAAGACTGAACACATTGGGAACAATAAATACAACGGTCTACATTGTAGCGTGCCACGAACCGTTTGGCTGCGCGGTCGATGATTACGATATCGAGCGCGTGCGCGGGGCAGTCTTTGGAGCATAGATTACAGCCTGTGCATTTGGCAGGATCGAAGTAAAGCTTGCCACGAAAACGGTCAGCTGTTTCCGGTCGTTCAAATGGATATCTCTCCGTGACCGGCGCGGAGAAGAACGAAGTCAAAAGATCTTTGAACATGGCGCCGATTTTCATACCAGCCAACCTTTCAGTAGAACCAGAACCAGAATTTGAGCCAAAGCCAATAACGCGCCGAAACGCCACCACATGCCGACCGTTTGGTCGATGCGCAAACGCGTGAGCAGCGCTTGAAGGAACGCCATCAGGAGTACAATCACCAGAGTCTTGGCGAGGAAGATCAACGGGTTGCCAATACCACCTAAATAGAAAGCAGTGACGAGACTCACTGCGACGACAAGTTCCACCGATTTGCCGATGCTAAATAAAGCCAGGCCGCGTCCAGAATACTCAGTCAACGCGCCAGCCACAATTTCAGTCTCCGCTTCGGGCGCATCGAACGGCGGCAGTTCGAGTTTTCCCATCAATCCAATGAGGGCAATGACGAAGCCAACTGGTTGCGTGAGAATCATCCAGTGACTTCCGGCGTAGACGCTGATATCTTTGATCGTCCACGAGTTGGCTGCCATCGCTGGGCCCAACAAAGCCAAAAGAAATGGAGCTTCGTACGCGAAGAGTTGAGTCAACGAACGCGTCGCGCCGATCACCGAAAAGCGACTCGAAGTGTTCCAGCCGGCAAGGCCCATCGAAATGGTTAGCAAGGAAAGCATGTAGAGGGTGACGATCAAATCGCCGGGGAAGGAATGAATGGGAACAAGACCAAGGATTGGGGCGTACAGAGCGGCAGTCAACGCGCCGGTCAGCGCGAGGATGGGGAGTCCATAAAACAGGAAGCTGTTCAATCCTGATGGTTTGATCTCTTCTTTGGCGAGCAGCTTGACTGTATCGGCCAAGGGTTGGAACCAGCGCGGACCGATGCGATTCTGAAAACGTGCTACCAATTTTCGGTCGACCCATTCGTACAGCATGCCACTCAATATAAGCGCAATGCCTGCAGGGAAAAACATGAGTGAGAGTAAGGCGGTAATGGTTGCCATCGCTTCATCCAATCTTATCTGTGCTCATACTTTTTGATACCGTACTCACGCAGTTCTGACCAGGTCATCGTGTTTGAGTTGTTCTTTCTTCGGACCGTGACCATGCGATCATTGCATGAGAAACAAGGATCCATGCCCGCGATCAACATCGGCACGTCTGCCAATTGATGACCAACGACTTTGTTCAGGACCGAAGTCCAATTGCACAAACTTGGCGTGCGGACTTTGAGACGCACCGGACTTTCTCCGCCTCCGCTTTTGATAAAGTAGAAGGCTTCACCGCGCGGCGCTTCGACGCGGCTGACGGTCTCGCCCGCCGGAATCTTGCGCGGGAAACGAGTGGCGATTTCTCCGCCCGGCAGGTTATCCACGATGGTGCGAATCGTAAAGCAAGTTACGAGCAACTCTTTCATACGCACGACAAAACGCGCTTCCAAATCGCCGCGATCATCTGTCACAAGGCTAACGGGAAAACGCGTGTATGCGCCATAAGGCGCATTCACGCGCACATCTCGTTGCAGACCGGATGCGCGCGCGGTGGGTCCGAGCGAGCCGAAGCGTTTCGCCTCTTCAAGATTC
>DATKNJ010000222.1:0-4956 GCA_035541395.1 Anaerolineales bacterium | reverse complement strand
GCGCAAAAGACACATCCACCATGGTGTTCAATGTGAAGGCGCGATGTGTCCATGGGAGAGTCCCCGTCAAAAGGGAAGCTGTGCCGGGTGTGGTAAAGTTCCCGCCCGCGTAGTGATTGTGATACACAATCGCTCGTTCGGCCAGACGCGTGAGATTCGGCGTGGTCTGGCGCGGATATCCATACAGCGACATGTTACTGGCTGTGAACGCGTCGAAGACCACAACCAGTACATTCTTTTGTCCCGTTGGAAGCGCCCCTTTGATGAGACGCGGGGCAGTAAAACTTAGCGGTGTCAAACCGGCTAGTTTGAGAAAATCGCGGCGATTAAACTTGGATTTCATCTTTTTACTTATGCTATGTTGCGAATGATCACGATGACCAGCCCGACCACATCGAAGAACAGGTAAACCATTGTCAATAATGAGAGGCGCTCTGAGAGTCCTTGCATGAAGTGAAGCGCTTTATCTGAACGCAGAATGAACCAGGCTGGAATCAAAAGGGTCAGAGCAACGATCAGCGCGGCAACAATATATAAGACTCTTAACGGATGCGATGATTGGGCGAATAGGGCGACCCACGAATCTGGAAATGAAATTCCCAAAAGAAAATAAAGTTGACCGATGATCGCCCACAATGAAAGGATGAGGACCAAAGCAGAGAGTAATGAAATGCGTTGATTCTGTTCCCATTGCTTTGCGATCAAAAAACCGAGCAGAGCAAAAAACAGAAAAATGATCAAGCTTTCGATGAAAGCAAAGACCATTCCATACGAGGCCACGCCAATGGCATCCCACGCGTTCGTACGGTCAGTGAGCCAGGAGAGGTCTCGAAAAGCCAGCAGTAAAGTCCAGAGATGAAGCGGGAATGCGCAGATCAGAAATAGAGACCACAACCCCTGTTTGGAATATCTTTGTGAAAAAAATGTAGTCAAGGCTATATACTTCTATAATTTGATTTTGCGATTATACAACTAAAAGTTTGATGGGCTAAAACAACTGCTTATTATTTTTGATCCAATTAAACAATTTCTCGATGCCTTCTTCCATACTGGTCTTTGGATGCCAGTTCAATTCTTGACCCGCCTTCTGAATGTTCGCTACAAAAACGCGTTGATCGCCGGGACGCCAATCGCTGCGCGCGACCGAGATCGGTTGGCCGAGCAATTTCTCCAGCATTGGACCGAACTCGGTCCAAATCGACATCACATTTTGCGAGCCGCCACCAACGTTATACACCTGTCCCGCAGCGTGATCGCTGCGCGCAATCGCTGTGTCGTACGCGTCCAGCAAGTCTTCCACATACAAAATATCGCGAACTTGTTTGCCATCGCCGTAAATCGTAATTGGTTTTCCGGTAACGGCCGCGATCATCATCCATGCCACCCAACCCTGATCTTCCATACCAAATTGGCGCGGGCCGTAAATGCAACTCTGACGGAACACAACGGTCGGCAGATCATAAATGCGGAAATAATCGCGCACGTATTGATCGCCTGTGCCTTTCGAGCAACCGTACGGCGAATGAAAGTCCAGCGGTTGAGTCTCGGGTGCGCCGAACGGCAAGTTTTTGTAATGCCAGCGCGTGGCGTCTTCCACCACTTCCACATCGTCCATGCCGCCATACACTTTATTGGTGGACGCGTAAATGAAGATTGGCTTGCGGCCCGACGCACGCGCGGCTTCCAATACATTGAACGTGCCCAAGGCGTTGATCTCGAAATCTTCGCGCGGATTGATGACTGAGGTGGTGACTGCCACTTGCCCAGCCAGATGCACGATCACGTCCGCCCCTCGAGCTGCTTCTGTTATCCTGGCTTCGTCGCGTATATCCGCGGTGATCACATTAAAAGCGTTCTCGCCGAAAGTTTGCTTTAACCATTCAAGATTACGCGGCGCACCGCCGCGGCTGAGGTTATCGTAGATAGTTACGTTTTCGCCGCGTTGCACCAGCCGATGAACGTAATTCGAGCCGATGAATCCGGCTCCACCTGTGATGAGATAATTCTTTGTCATTGTGACTCCAAAGTTGTTTTATATGGAATAAGTGCGGCGTCTTGAAAATAATAACACGGCAACCATGCCGAACAGAAAACCTCCGACATGTGCCCACCAAGCCACACCGCTATCCGCACCGCCGCTTAACATGAAGAGGCCGGAATACAATTGCAGAATGAACCAGAAGAGCAGGAAGAGAACAGCGGGAATTTCGATGATAGTGAAAATGAACAGGATTGGCACGAGGCTGGCGATCTTCGCACGCGGATACAAGACCAGATACGCGCCCAGCACGCCTGCAATCGCACCGCTGGCGCCGATCATTGGGCCGGTACTTTTGAGGGTGAGATAAGCCTGTAACAATGCGGCGGCTGTGCCACTCAATAAATAAAAGATCAAATAGCGGAAACTTCCGAGGCGATCTTCGATGTTATCGCCGAAGATGAACAACACCCACATGTTGCTCAGAATATGTAACCAGCCGCCGTGAATGAACATCGCGGTGTAGATCGTGATCCAAGCTTGTCCCGGATGCGCGGCTAAATTTGCCGGAACCAATCCCCAGGTCTGAATGAAGCGTTCAAGCCCTGCGTTGCCAAGAGTCAACTCGTGATAAAAAACCAACCCGTTGAGAGCGATGATCATCCAGTTGACAATTGGAAACCTGCGCGACCGCAGGGTGTCGTACAAGGGAAACATGTCTATTCGCTTTCGCTGGTCTTCTCTCGGATTCTAAAATTCATCAATTGATGGTAAACGCCGGAAAGTGTTTGGCCTTCGCGTGACAGGCCGATAAAGCCGACCACGCCACTGTTCAGATAATTATACAAGCGACCGGTGAGTGCCACAGCCAACGATGTGGATTGATCGTGTGTGAGCAGAGTCAATGCACCGCCAAACGCTCCTTCGAAAGTTCCAACGGCCCCCGGCAAAGAAGGTATCGCGCCGCCGAAAGAGGCCGCGCCCAACCCAAACATACCCCAGACCAAATGCGCCTGCGGAAAGAAAGCGAGGGTAATCAGGAAATACGAACAAATGGCAATACCCCAATCGAGAGCCATCCAAAACAGGAAGCGTGCGAAGAGCCAACTATCTGTGATCACTGCCAGGCCGGTGAAGAAAGCCTCGAGGAAACTTCCACCGAAGTGTTGAATGGCGGGCCAGCGCGCGCTGAGTTGGTGAAACACATTCAGCGCCCATTGACGATTGCGCACCAATAAATACAGTGCGGTGATACCCATCAACACAACTGCACCGATGATAATTCCAATTTGCGCCGAGCCCTGTGCGCCGACTACGAAAGGAATCGCAGAGAGAAAAATCACTGCGGAAAAGACCAAATCCACGGCGCGCTCGATAACGATGGTCGGCAAAATTTCCATGAACTGCAAATCTGTTTTGCGGCTGAGCAGGAACGCGCGGCCTAATTCGCCGAGACGAAACGGCAGGAAGTTGTTCAGCAGATAACCTTCGCTAACCGTGAAGAACACATCTTTATAAGAAGCGCGATCGCGCAAAAGTGTCCGCCACAGAAGGGCGCGCACGCCCATCCACACGAAAGACAGGACCATCGCGATGGCGAGGATGAAATAGTTCGCATGGCGAACGGCCTCGATCATGGTGCGAAAGTCCACGAAATAGAGAATGGCCGCAATCAATACGAGACTGACGATTGCACCAGGTAACCAGCGTTTTGCATCTTTGAAAAATTGTTTCATTTATGAAATCCGTAGGGGCGAGGTATTGCCTGCCCGTACAATAGGATTATTCCTCTTCCAATTTTAATACCGCCATGAAGGCTTCCTGTGGAATTTCCACGTTGCCAATCATCTTGAGGCGCTTCTTGCCGCGCTTTTGTTTTTCGAGCAGTTTCTTCTTGCGCGTGATGTCGCCGCCATAGCATTTGGCGAGCACATCCTTGCGCGTGGCTTTGACGTTGGCGCGCGAGATCACGCGTCCGCCGGCCGCGGCTTGGATGGCGACCTCATATAGTTGACGCGGAATCAATTCCTTGAGTTTGGTGATGAGTCGCTGGCCTTTGTAGTACGCGTCTTTTTGATGGACGATGGCCGCCAACGCATCAACCGGGTCGCCATTGACGAGGATTTCCAGTTTCTGCAATTTATCGGGACGATATTCGAGGAACTGATAATCGAGCGAGGCATAACCTTTGGTACGCGACTTCAACTCGTCGAAGAAATCCACAATGATCTCAGAGAGCGGAATCTCGAAATTCAATTGCACACGATGCGGCGCGGGATATTCCTGATTCTTGAAAATGCCGCGGCGTTTGGTGACCAAATCCATGATCGCGCCATAAAATTCTGTGGGCGTGATAATTTCAATCATCATCCACGGTTCGCGGATTTCGACGATCTGTGATTCGTCGCTGGGCAAATCGGCAGGCGAGTCAACGATGACGATGGATTCGTCGATCATCAACACTTCGTATTCGACCGACGGTGCAGTAAACAACACGTCCAACAGATATTCGCGCTCGATGCGCTCTTGAATGATCTCCATGTGGAACAGACCGAGAAAGCCCGCACGGAATCCAAACCCCAATGCTTGTGAAGTTTCCGGTTGAAAGGTCAACGACGCGTCGTTGAGTTGAAGCTTATCGAGCGCGTCGCGCAATTCAGGATAATCGTCTGCTTCAACGGGATAGATGCCAGCGAAGACCATCGGCTTTGGATGACGGTACCCGGGCAAAGGGTCCGCGGCAGGAGCCGCAGCTTGTGTGATCGTATCGCCCACGCGACACTCGTGCACAGTCTTGAATCCGGTGGCAATATAACCCACTTCGCCCGACCCGAGTCGCGGCATGGGCTTCATATCCGGCGCGAAGATGCCGATCTCGACCGGCTTCATGTCTACTTTGGTGGCAAACATGCGCAGCACGTCGGTGGACTTGAGCGAACCTTCCACCATGCGCACATACGCGATCACGCCTTTGTATG
>DATKNJ010000221.1:0-13662 GCA_035541395.1 Anaerolineales bacterium | reverse complement strand
TGTTCGTACTGAGTTTAGGGCAGCACTTAAACGTGGATTTGGCATCCATTCATATCAGAAAATTGATTCACTGGTTAAGGAGATTAAGTCGTTAGACTTTTCAACAGCCGACAATTATCAACAATCAGTATTGAGCTTGGTAAAATACCTATCATCCGAGTATCAATTACACTTAGACTCACCAACATTGAGCGAGCCATTCTCGAAATTCTCAGAAGAGGACATCAATGCTTGGGTAAAACACGAAATTGTCGAAACCGAGCCCTGGCCGTAGGCCTTAGTTCTGCGCCTAACACAGCGTGCACTCTGTCTCGCTTTGCTCGCAGAGCGAACGGCCTGACATGTGGGACGTCAAGCGCCAATGCGCTTGCTCTGGGCGATCCAGTCAAGCTGGACGAACGGTGCTCGCTGGAGGCTCGCTCGCCCGATCTGCGGCACCTACGGCAAGCATTTTTCCCTGGCCGATAGGCCAGGACAGGCTGGCTTCGAGTTTTTCCTGCTCCCACCTGTGCCTGCGGCAAGGTGCAGGCAAGCAGAGTCCACGCCCGCCCATATGCAGGTACCCATTCGCTCTGCTCGGGCGCTCCGCGGACGCAAACCGTTGGGCGGCTTCGACCGGTTCGGAATTTAGTTTATTTCTATCTTGACACTACAGAACGCGTGTTCTATAATTTTGTGAAAGAGAATTACCATAAAAAGGGAAATCACCATCACACCGATCTTGATTGCAGACCTACTCGCTGAGGGTGAGCGGATGCCGGTCTATGTGCACGTCATCGACCATCCCGATGCGTGTGTGTTGGTCGACACCGGCATGACGGAACTGCATCCGGCTGTGGCCGATATGGATCCTCGCCTCAGTCCACTGAACGAGCAAGACTTCGACCTCGCCGGTATTGACATTGTCGTCAACACACACCTGCACTTCGACCACTGTGGTGGCAACCACCTCTTTGCCGGCAAACCGATCTACGTCCAGCGTTTGGAGCTCGACGACGCGCACGGCAAGGATGACTACACTATTCGCGAATGGGTCGATGCACCCGGCGTGCAGTACCTGCCGGTCGACGGCGAGTTCGAACTGCTTCCCGGGCTGCGGCTCGTCCCAGCACCGGGCCACACACGCGGGTCGCAGATAGTCATCGTCGAGACTGGCGGACGTCCAATCGTGATTGGCGGCGACGTGGCGGTTTGGTTCGGCGAGCTCGAAGAGCCGAAAACCGAGGGCCAACTGCGGGTGCGCGCACTCGACCCCGAGTTGGTCTGGCTCACTCACGAGCACGAGCCGTGGCGACCTCATCGTGAGACCTGATGCTTTAGAAGTATGACTGACCTATGACGGATAAAAGCAAAGCCACTCAAAACAACACTTCGGTCAAAAACTACATTGCTTCAATTAATGATGAGCAAATCGTAAAAGATAGCCACATGCTGATTGAGGTGATGCAGCGAATAAGCGGGCACGAACCAAAGATATGGAATGTGGGTACGATCGGGTTTGATACTTACCATTACAAATACGACAGTGGGCGCGAAGGCGACGTTCATATTATTGGTTTTTATCCAAGAAAAGGTAAAATCACCGTTTACCTAATGGACGGCACGGCGCGCTACTCTGGATTGCTGGCTAAGTTAGGTAAGCATACTACTAGTGGGTATTGTGTTTATATCAAGCGGCTCAGTGATATAGAGCTGCCCATCCTTGAGCAAATCGTACAACAGTCTTATAAGAATATAAAGTTTCAGGATGGGCATATACATCAAGTATTATGGCAAACTGAAAAATAGACGTTTCTGTCCAGTAGATGTTCCTGGTCGAGAATTTATCAATACATTGTTGAAAAACGAGAAGCATTCTATTTTGAGGGAAACGTAAAGATGGCAAGATGTGTGATTCCAAAACGCCGCCTAACACCGTGTGCATCCACAAATTGTCAAGAAGAATAAACCATTGGCGCTAATGCAACTACCGTTCTTGAATCCAAAATGCTAACTGCTTATAATGGAGGCGAATAAGGAGCATTCCATGTCTGCCAACGATGAAAATCAGCTCAAGAACCGCCAGAAGACAAAGTATTTGTGGCTCGGCTACGGAAACTATTCCAACAGTCCTGTCCCTCAGATCAACTCAGGCCTGGTCATGAGCCTCTGCTCCAGTTTTGGGATCATCTCTGGCGGCGACTGAGTGGCAGGTTTAAGGACTCGGCTGGGGACAAGCACACTACGCCGAGAGCTGGTTAGCCACATGGAAGCGTGGGCTTATCTGTAAATAATAGCGGGGTGGGTGTGTTTCACAAGAACAGTTTGGGGAAAGCTGCTACTTCCCCATCCGAGCCACCGTCACTTATGCAGGCCGTTAGCCTGTCTCTTGCAAAACAAAAAGGGGAATATCCAGCGGCCTCGATAGGAAGACGCGATATATTTGAACTGGAGGATTGAACTGCCAATGAATATCTACGTGGTGATTTTCATTTTAGTATTGATCGCTGTTGTTGTCAGCGTAGATTTACTGTTCTTTAGGCATCTGTTCTGGGAACGGCTGATGGTGAATATCGGTATTGTTTTGGTTTTGGCAGCTTTTTATTTGAGATTCCTAAAGAACCAGTGAGATCAACGCCACGGCATTACCCGGTTGCCTAACATCCCGATAGAGATTGCGACTTTTAGTTCAAGCAGTCATCTAACTCTTAGAGATTGGAAAGGTTTTTTTGAAATGAGGTCCCCAGATTGTGTAGGTGCCCTGATTTTGAATTCGGAAGGAAAAGTGTTTGTCCAGCGCCGTTCGCCCACGCGCCGAGTATTCCCTGGTGTATGGGACATTGTAGGTGGCCACGTTGAAGCTGGCGAGACGGCAGAAGGGGCCCTTGGGCGTGAAATCGAAGAGGAAACCGGCTGGAGGTTACGCCGCATTGTGGCCAGAATTGTTGATTGGGAGTGGGAACACGATGGTGTTCTCCGCCACGAAGCTGACTATATTGTTGAGGTCGATGGAGACTTGAGTGCTCCCCAACTGGAAAACGGAAAGCATGATGCGCACGCGTGGGTCGGGCCTAACGATCTTGAATTGATGACCATAGGGCGGGATTCGGCTGATGTGGGATTGCGCCATGTTGTCGAGCGTGCCTTGGCGTTTCGGCAGACAAGCGGAAACATGTGATGAGAGCGGACGAACACTCGAGGTCGCCCAATAGTTATTTGATATACTGTGCCAATGAACTTCGAATTTAGCGGTAAGATTTGGTTTTGGCGCGGCCCCGCTCCGTGGTTCTTTGTGACCGTTCCGGCGAAACAAAGTGGTGACTTAAAGACAATATCAAGTTTCGTAACATATGGGTGGGGCGTAATCCCAGTCCACATTCGGATCGGTAGAACCGACTATCAAACTTCCTTGTTCCCCAAAGATGGCCGTTATATTGTCCCTATCAAGGCGAGTGTCCGCGAAGCAGAACACCTTGAGAAGGGCGACACTGTAACGATTCGGTTGGAAGTCCGATGATTGACTAACATAATGTCGTCGAAGAAAGTCCAAGCAAACCATTTATTAGGATACCCGGCTGATGCCCGTTTGCTAATCATTAACGCTGATGACTTTGGGATGTGTCACGCGGTGAATGAAGCGGTCATCTGTGCGTTGAAAGAAGGTGTGGTTCATTCTACAACCTTGATGGTCCCTTGTCCCTGGGCTTTGCATGCCATGCATTTCCTCGCAGAGCATCCCGAAATTCCATTCGGCATTCATCTTACTGTGATCTCTGATTGGGCCGATTACCGTTGGGGACCTGTTACGCTGAAAGAGGAAGTACCATCCCTGATTAACGAATCGGGATATTTCTACAACTTTGAACGTATGCCTGAATTCCTGGCTCAGGTTCACTTGGATCAACTGGAAATGGAATTCAGGGCACAAATTGAAGTTGCGCTAACAGCCGGGCTTAAGCCTACTCATTTGGATTGGCATTCCCTTCGTATTAGTGATAGCCGGGAAGATATTTTCGATGTCATGCTTAAACTGGCGAAAGAATACGGACTGGCGCTTCGAGTTGTTGGGCAATCCCGAATCGAAAAGGTGCAAAGTCAGGGACTTCCTTCCAATGACTATGACTTTTTGGATAGCTATCTCTTGGACCCTGCCACCAAGGCCACCTATTACGTTGAGCTTCTACGCGACCTGCCTGCTGGTCTGAGTGAATGGGCGGTTCATCCCGCTCTCGACAGTTCCGAGTTGTTGGCAATAGAACAGGAGGCGAATCATATTCGCCAAACCGATTTTGATTTTTTGATGTCTCAGCAGGCAAAAGATGTTATAAAGGAAGAAGGTATTATCCTTTTGGATTATCGTGTATTGCAGGAAGTTTGGAAACAAAAGTGATTTGATGTTATCCCCTGAAACTGAATACGCCCGGTTGATTTCAATTTTGTGTGCTTGCGATCACCAATCCAATTCCAATCAGTAACCCACCAAATAAAAATAATGGCGTGATCTTCTCGCCTAAAAAGACTGCACCGAGAATCGTTCCAACCACGGGCTGCGCGAAAAATGTCAGCGAGGCGACCGCCGCGGGCAATTCTGCAAAGGCGTAATTCCACAGGAACATCGCGACAGCAGTGGAGATAATGCCTAGAAATAGAATCCCGCCGATGATGCCAGGCGTGATCGTACCGATGCCCTGTGTTTGAATTTCCCACGCGCTGAAAATGATTCCAGTGGGTAAGCCACCGGCCAACATAATGGCGGTGGAAGTGATCACATCCGCGGTTTGAGTCACTTTGCGGACGAGCACGGAATACAGTGCCCACGTCAACGCGGCAGCTAATAGACTCAGGTTCCCCCAAAATAATGATGGCAATAATTCTGCGGTGCGCGGATCGATCACGGCCACCACGCCAAGCGTAGAGATGATCAGCGCGATCATGCCGCATAATTTAGTTTTCTCACCCAATAGAAACGGCGCAAACAATAAAATGAACGCAGGTGTGGCCGATGTGACCAGCGACCCATTGGAGGCCGTTGAAAGTTTTGTACCTATGAATTGAAAACCAAGCGAGACTCCGTAACCAACAAAACCAACCAGGAAAATTTGCCAGAATTGTTTCCTTGTCATGGATGTGCGCGCACGAAAAAGAATGACAACTCCTAAACTGAGAATCCCCAAGACAAGGCGAGTGGTCAATAACGAAAAGGGCGGAATAACTTCCAGCACCACCTTGCTGACTACGTACATGCCACCCCAAATGGCAGCCGCGGTGAGTCCGGCAAGCAGGCCGGAGAGAGTCTGTTTTGGCATAGTGGGCGGATTATATCTTGTTATTTTTTGGGGATTGGATTTTAACCACGGATGAACACAGATAAAAATTGATGACGGTGAAATAAAAACATCCCAAGTTAAGAAATGAAGTTGATCTGCGTTTGTCTGCCGTTAAATAATTTTCACTCGAATGATCTATCTTTACGTCCGCGTTTGATTTCTCCGCGGCGTTTCTTTTGTTGGATTCGTTTTTCTTTGGAGGCGCGCGTCGGCTTGGTCTTTGTGCGCGGCTTGGGCTTTTCTGCGGCCTTTCGGACGAGGTCGCTGAATCGTTGCAGCGCGTCGAGGCGATTTTGTTCCTGGGTGCGATAACGCTTGGCTTCGAGAACCAACTCTCCATCCGAGTTGAGGCGTTTGCCCGCCAATTTGCGCAAGCGTGCCTTCACATCATCTGGCAAAGAGGGTGAGTGGATTAAGTCGAATCGCAATTGAACCGCGGTCGCTACTTTGTTGACATTCTGACCACCAGGGCCACTTGCGCGCACAAACTCAAATTGAAGTTCGCGCTCATCAATCGAAAGTATGTGCGTGATTTGAATCATCATCTAGTGAATCTTGTGTGTGGCGGTCCACCATAAACCGCCAAGCAGAATGCCGCCCAACAAAAATGGAACCGGTGGACCAAACCATTGAAACAGTGAGCCGTAAAACAACGGCGCGGCCGCATTGGCCGCGCTATAAAACGCGGCGGAGATTCCCAGAATCGAACCGGTTTCTTTTCGATCTGCGGATTGTGTGATCAAGCTGTTGATGGCCGGATGCAAAACGCCGCCGCCAAGCGCGGCCGGAAACGAAGCGATCAAAATCCAAACGATGCCGAACCAGCCTTTTTTGCTTTGATCGGGCAATTGGACTTGGATGGTTTGCGCAGCCTGCGAAAGCGCGTCGCCTCGCAGCCCGGCCTGGACTTTTGCCTGGTCATACCACGGGACAGGAATCTGCGGCGTGAATGATGTGAGCACCAAACCCAGCGCGAGTGTAGACAGCCCAAGCATCACCAGCCAGCGGTCTCCTTTTTGTTTCGACCAACGTCCGATTAAACCGGCTTGCACCACCACGATGAATAGACCCGCCAATACAAATAGACCAGCTGTGCTGGTGGCGTCCATGCCGAGGCGATTCAACGCGAAGAGCGAGAATAATTGTTCATAACCGCCGAAGGCGAGTTGCTGCGCGAACATCAAAACCAGCAATAAGCCAATCACCGGACGAGTCAATGACTCGCGCATTGCACCAAAGCTGAGACCCGCTTTTTGATTCAAGCCATGGCCGCGTTGTTCCGCGGGTAAAGTTTCTTTTAATAAAGTAAAAGTCAGAATGATCGAAAGCAATGAAAAGAACGCGGCAGCAAACGCGACGGCTTGATAACTTCCACCAGTGGCTAACAAGACGGAAAACGCGATGATTGGCCCGAGGATGAATCCCACGCCGAACGCCGCGCCGATCAGACCAAGTCCTTGTGTGCGCGTTTTCTCGGTGGTTAAGTCGGCCATCACGGTCTGCGCAGTGGATAGATTCGCGCCGGATAACCCGTCAATGATGCGCGAGAGAAAAAGTAACCAGAGCGCATTCGCAAAGCCTAGTAGAATGAATCCCGCCAATGTGCCTAACTGGCTAATGACTAGAATAGGTTTGCGCCCGAAGCGATCCGAGAGACGGCCCAGAATCGGCGCGCCGATGAATTGCATCAACGGATACGTCGCGCCGAGTAAGCCAATGATGAAAGCGTTCGCGCCATAGCGCGCGGCGTACAGCGCGAGCAACGGAACGATGATGGATAAGCCAAGCAAATCCACCAGCACGATTGCCAGCACTGGCAGGATGCGTTTGAAGTCCAGTTTTTCGGTGTTGGGTTCGAGATGAGTCATGGCATAAAATCCCCTCTCCGAAAGGGGAGAGGGGAATCAATTCAATATCAGGTTGGGGTTAGAACATCAGAGCGTTGACTTTGTTAATTGTCTCGGGAGCAGGCCGCAGGTCCACTTCGGTGAGGCGGTTGAGCGGCGTATCCACCAGATTATAAATGTCGGTCAGCGCGGGCTTATCGGTATCCACATAGATCAAGCCGGTCAACAACCAGTTGTTGCGTTGGGCCTCTTCCAAAGCGCGCAAAGCCTCGAAGCGATTGGTCGGGTCGTAGCCTTTATCGAGGTTCTTCAAGATGACGATTGAACCGTCGTGCATGGTTACTTCACGGACTTCGCCTTCCTTCATCGCTTCTTCGAGAATGATCTCGTTGCGCGGCGCGACGTATGAAATTTCATGCAAAGGCTCTTCGTGATCCTTTCCCCAGGCATACGAGTGATATGCATTTTCCTGATTGTTGAACGTCACACATGGACTGATGATATCCAGGATGGCAATGCCGCGATGTGCCATCGCAGCTTTCAACAATTCCTTGACCTGTTTCGGATCACCCGCGAAAGAGCGCGCCACAAAGGTCGCATTGGAAGCCAGCGCTTCCATGCAGATGTCCACCGGCATGTAAGGGTTTGTGCCTTGCTTCTTCAAGTTGAGGCCTTCTTCAGCCGTGGCAGAGAACTGGCCTTTCGTCAGGCCGTATACGCCGTTGTTCTCGATGATATAGAGCATGTTGGCGTTGCGTCGCATGATGTGCTTGAACTGGCCCATGCCGATGCTGGCTGTATCGCCATCGCCAGAAACGCCTATGCCTTTAATGGCGTGGTCCGCGAACAACGCACCGGTTGCCACCGAGGGCATACGTCCGTGCAAGCTGTTGAAACCGAACGAGCGATTCAAAAAGTAAGTGGGTGATTTGCTCGAACAACCGATGCCGCTGAATTTCACAACCGATTCCGGTACGACATCCATTTCATACATTGCGGACACGATTTGACTCGAGATCGAGTTGTGTCCGCAGCCCTGGCACAAAGTGCTTGGGTTGCCGCGATAATCATTTTTGCTCAGGCCTGCTAAATTTACTTGTATATTGGCGCCAGCCATGGGAAGTGTTTCTGTCATTTCTTGGCTCCTTTCTTGCTTTTAGGAGAAGGTTTTGCTGATTTCCTAGAAGCTGCACTTTTCTTCACTGCTTTCTTTTTTGGTGAAGAAACTTTTACAGACTTCTTGACGTTTTTCTTTTCGGCCTCAAGGATGCCCTCGCGCACCCATCTGGCGGAAGCAGGCATCCCATCACCGAGGGCAATGGATTTTAGTTTCTGCGCAGCTTCAGGATATTCAATTGTCAACAGTTGATGCAATTGCCCATCACGATTCATTTCCACGACGTAAAGCTGGTCGTGCGATTCGACGAATTTCTTCACCTCATCCGTGAACGGGACCGCGCGCACGCGCAAGTAATCGCTCTTCAAGCCATGTTCTATTTCAAGTTGGAAGCGTGCTTCGTTGATCGCGGCTTCAGTCGAGCCGTACGCGATGATTCCGATTGTTGCGCCTTTGGTTTTATAAATTGCCGGTGCGGGCACAAACTTTTTGGCCGTTTCGAATTTCCTCTTGAGGCGATCCATGTTGTGCGCCCAAACTGGAGCTTCTTCACTGTAACGCGCGTTTTCATCATGACCCGTACCGCGCGTGAAATACGAACTCATCGGATGGCGATTGCCCGGCACTGTGCGATAGGCGATTCCATCTCCATCTTTATCCAAGTAACGCGCCCAACTGCCTTTGAGTTCGTCGAGGTCTTTTTCCCATAAAATCTTTCCGCGATCCATTGGTCGGTCTGGATATTGGAACGGCTTGCACATCCACTGGTTCATGCCCATATCGAGATCACTCAACACGAAGACCGGTGCTTGCATGTGTTCAGCAATATCGAAGGCGCGCCAGCCGAACTCAAAACATTCGTCTGCAGAGCCGGGCAACAGCATGATTTGTTGTGTGTCGCCATGTCCCATGAAATTGACGAAAGTCAGATCGCCCTGAGAAGTGCGAGTCGGCAAACCGGTCGAAGGACCGATGCGCTGCACATCCCAAACCACAATGGGAACTTCCGCAAAATAAGCCATGCCCGCGAACTCGGTCATCAGTGAGAGTCCCGGCCCAGAAGTGGATGTCATGGCGCGAAGTCCGCTCCAACCTGCGCCGACTGTCATACCGATCGCGGCCAGTTCGTCTTCCGCTTGGACTACAGCATATGTGTGTTTGCCGTCCTCGCGTTTGCGCAGTTGAGGTAAATAGTCATTGAGGGCTTCTGCCAACGAGGAGGCGGGTGTGATTGGATACCAGGCCGCGAATTGAACGCCACCATAAATGGAACCGATGGCCGCGGCAGTATTGCCATCCGCCATGATCAAATCCGTGGTTTTATTCATCGGCTCGACGAAATATGGATCTTTCTTTTCAAGGTTTGTCTTGGCCCATTCTGCGCCCGCAACGACCGTGTTGAAGTTCATGTCAATCGGCTTTTGCTTGCCCTTGAAATGAAACTCGAGGGCCTTTTTGATCGCGTCCAAGTCGATGCCTATCATTTGTGCGAGAGCGCCGACATAAACCATGTTGCCGACCAGATCGCGAAAATCGGACGGGATAGTTTGGTCTTTGCGCACCAGTGCTTTCACCGGCATTGCATAAGTCATCACATCCGTGCGCGTGATCGGCTGCTTGATATCGTCAGCATAGAAAAAGGCCCCGCCCGGTCGAACAGATGCCAGGTCCCGCGCGAACGAAGTGGGATTCATGGCAACCACAATTTCCTGTTCCTCGCGCCGCGCGATAAACCCGTCTTTATTTACGCGGATGGTGTACCACGTAGGTAAACCTTGAATATTCGATGGAAACAAATTTTTGCCTGAAACAGGGATGCCCATCTTGAATAGCGCTCTCAGGATGGTTGTGTTGGCAGTGGAGCTACCAGAACCGTTTACTGTGCCAACGGTGATCGAAAAATCGTTGATGATTTTATTAACCATTTGTCTCCTTAATTTGTTAAGCGGGGCGGTGGGCCAGCAAGTCCACATGCTTGACCAAAGCGTCGCGCCCTGCTTTGAGATTTCCATTGCAGATTGCTTTTACCATTTGTGCGTGATATCCCCAAACCTCTTGTAAATAATCGATGCTTCCCGCGTAAACATTTAAACCAACAGCCTCATAAGCGTCCCAATATGCTTCGAGCAATCCCGTCACAAATGGATTATTCAAACGACTGTATATCAATAGATGGAGTTGGCGGTGTTCTTCATGCGGAACTTGAACCGGCGTCCCATTTAACTTTGCCTGTGCGCGCGTGATTATGGCGCGCAGACCTTCCTTATCTTCATCGGTTAACTTTTGGATCGCTTCATCCCAATATGCGGCTTCGATATGATTGCGGAGATCTGAGAATTGTTGGAAATAATCGGAGTCAACAGCCAGTGCATATCCCAGACTTTGGCGGACAGCCGATACAAATGTATAAGGCAAGCGACGCGTTCCGGTGCGCGGGCGGACTTCCACCACTCCGAGTGCGCGTGCCACTTCAAGTTGCTCCCGTAAAGACGCAACGCTCACTCCCAGCTCGCGGCTGAGTTCCGTTAAAGCGGGCAGACTCTTCGCTTCGGCTTCTTTACGGTTTGCCAGATAGCGCAGGAATTCAGAAAGTGAGTCAACGCCGTTTCGCTCGCGGAGCATGTTAAATAGTTCGATTAATCAGATTATTCAAAGGAATCGTAGTATAATGCTGCCAATGGAAAAAGTCAAGAAGCGCTCACGGCGACTCTGATTAAATAGCCAATAGACTTTAAAATATTTTTGTTGCAAATAGAATCCTTGATTGGCAAGATTATTCAGACGAATACGGATTCAGAAATAAAACTGCATTCGAATGTAACTTGTAAAGCAGACTTTACTCCTCAAATTCAAGTCGCCCATGAAAAAAAGCATTATCGTTAGGGTATAATTGTTCTTCGGTGCATGTACGTTTCGCAGAATACCAAAATACAAGGCAGCTATGGTAAGTACCTCTCTCATATCTTCCGATTATTGGAAGACCCTTCAAGTTACCCCGCACGACACAGAATTTTTGCATAATTACCTCTTTGAACGTGAAGTCCCTTTGACCGCGCGCGAATTGGTTCCGGTTTTGGTCTCTGAGCGAATGGCTGCAGAGCGCGACGCGCTTAAGCAGCAACATGAGTCCAGCGGGAAATTGTATTTTCCTAAAGAAACTTATCAGGCCGGGGATAACCTGGTGTTTCCTGCGTTGAGTTGGCAAAAAGGCAAAGTAACCGACGTGCGCAAAGGCGCCAATCCCTCAGCGGGCGAGTTTGAAGTGATCACCGTCTCGATGGAAGATGGCCCAGAGCGGTTGTTTGCTGCAAATCTTGCTGCACACACGCTCAACGATGTGAGCACCTCGGCGCCTGAAGATGAGCATATCGATGTCGATTCCATTTTGCATGAAAACGGCAGCGAGCTTGAAATGAAGATCGAAGATGCATTTCAAGCGGATGATGATCTTGTTCAAATCGCAGGGCGTTGGTTCCCGCGTGCCTTGCTAGTCGATGTCAATGTAGGCCATCTCAATTTGGCTGAGGCAGTCCTGGATATGTCTGGTGGCGAGCCGCAGCCTGCTGCTGTTTTGTTGAAGGATGTTGAATTACCAGCAGGCGTGAATCCGAAGCTGGCGGAGTTCTCACTGAATTTGGCTTTGCAGGAGGACGAGCGATTCGATGAAGTTGGTCCTGCAGGCAGGGTGTTATGGTGTTTGCGTCGTCTTGAGCCGCAAGGTGTGCGCGAAGTCCCTTCATTTTTACAGTATGTTCCCATCGACCACGATCGTTCCAAGTTAACGCCTCAGATGTTGAATCTTGAAGCACAGTTGGATGATGAGTTGAGCCCCGTTCATGAAACGGATGCGGGCAGTCATAAGGTCGATGCGCTTACGCTTAGTTTGATCTATCCTCACTTGCGCGCTGGGACCTTGCCGTTGTCCGCGCGGGCGCGAACGCTTTTTCCAACAGCTTATGAGTCACCGCGTGTCCGATTCACGCTTGTGGATGGAAAAACTGGTGCGAAGATGCCGGCCTGGGTTGTGCGAACAAATGGTTATGTCTATGGTCTGCGAGAGTGGTATAAATCTCATGTGTTGATTCCCGGAAGCCTGGTTGAGATCAAACGAAGCGATACACCCGGCGAAGTGATTGTCGAAGCGCGTACACAACGATCTACAAAAGATTGGGTGAGGACGCTGATGGTGGGTGCGGATGGCGGTATGGTTTTTGCGATGTTGAAGCAACCGATTACTGCCGAGTTCAATGACCGCATGGCGATCTTTGTTCCGGACTTTGGTTTGCTCGATCCGCTTTGGGGTAAGAAACGTTCGTTTGAGGAAATCGTGATTTCGATTATGCGCGAATTAACCAAGCTCACGCCACAAGGACATGTACACGCACAGGAATTATACGCGGCAGTTAATCTGGTGCGCCGCGTGCCCCCTGCACCTTTGCTCGCAATGCTGGCTGACAAGCCTTTCGTTCATGTGGGCGATCTGCATTTTCGTTTGGGGGAGGAAGATGTATGATGCCTGAGGTCAAGCGCTTCAGTTTACTCAAGCCTTCTGTTGAAACCCCTTTCCACATTGACTTCGATTGGTGGAAGCAAAACGAGAGTGACTGGCATGTATTTCTTCGGTCTCTTCTTTGCCCCGAGCATCAGGAAGTTTTCATGAATGTGGAAGAAGGGCAAATGATCGACTGGGTCGATCCAGATACCGCAGAGGTCAAGCCGGTCAATGGTATTCAACATGCATTGATGACGCATTGCGCGCTTCAGACCGATTTCGTCAATGAACGCACCGCGTTGGTTGAAGCAGTCTTTCGTCTATTCCTGGCGAATGGAAATGTGCCCATGTCGGCGCAGGACCTTTCAGCCAGACTTAACCGTCCTGCAGAAACTATTCTGCGGACGCTGGCAGGGCCGCGCGTGTATCGCGGCATCAGGCCTGCACAATGATGTTTTGCCCCCGTAGCTCAACGGATAGAGCACCAGCCTTCTAAGCTGTTGGTTGTGGGTTCGAATCCCGCCGGGGGCGCTGACTTCCAACTTTAAAAATATTGGGAAGAAACTATTAGATAAGGAGAAATTCAAAATGCCTACCGAACGTTCTGGGTTGATCAAGTTCTCTGGCCGGGAACAAACTGTTATCGGAGATGATATTAAAGTGGGGCAGAAAGCCCCCGAGTTCGTCATTCAGAAAAATGATTGGTCCATCAGCAAGGGACTCAGAGAGACCAAACGCAAAGTGCGGATTATCGCGGCAGTGCCATCGTTGGATACCTCGACTTGTGATCGTGAAACTCGTCGTTTCAACGAGGAGGCTGCGAAGTTAAGCAAGGACATCGTGGTTATGGTGGTCAGCATGGATTTGCCTGCTGCGCAGAAGCGCTGGTGCGGTGCAGCC
>DATKNJ010000220.1:0-10070 GCA_035541395.1 Anaerolineales bacterium | reverse complement strand
ACCGGGCCTGCCAAACCATCGTCAGGAACGAGGTTGGGATCGTGGATGAACTTCCCGAAGGCGCCGTCCCGCGTCGCGTCAAACAGGACCTGGGGCTTGCTCCACGGTCCCCAGGGTGTAGCCGAATACGAGAACAAAATCCCTCGCGTCGCCGGAGGGCGACTGTCATACGTCATCAGCCACAAACCTAAATCCTTGCACCACGTCACAGACAGATCGCCCAGCGTTCCATTTTGCGTGAGCGCTATCGCATCTGCTTCACTCTGACTCCAAGTTGGCATATCGTCTGAGCCCAGCCCTGAGAAATAGAGCGTGCCTTGTCCGCTTTCGAAATTCGCGGCAGGAACAATGGAAAAATAGGCTTCACTCTGACGATACGCGCCAGTTCCCCAGATAAGCAGATAAGGTTCATTCGTTGGAAGACCAGGAATCGCCGTTGGTTCGGCGTGGATGGACATCTTGATGAACTTACCAGTTGGACGTTGCGAAATGGTTCGGAGCGGTTGAAAGGTCGCGGGCGCGGTAAATTTTGTTAGCGCCGAGCGATCGGTGGAGCGATCATCCGAATGATCGGTCGAGACAACGATGTACGTATTCCCATTGAGGTCGATTCCTGAAACGGGCGTTTCATCCGCACCCATCTTGATACCGGGAGGCTGAATCGTCAGATAGTTGCTGCCGTTAGTCAGAAAATCCAATCGAACGCCTTGTTCCGGATCGGCCGCGTCCGTTGTGGCAATTGTGTCAAACGCCTTGTCCAGTTTGCCCACCGTATCGCCAAATAGAAAGTAGACCAGACCGTTACTCTCAAACGCGTAACCGAGATCAGTGCCTTCGATTCCATAACGCGAATCGGTTTGACTGAGAGTCGGCTGTTGTAGCTCTTTATCGAAATCGTCGAGGAGTTGTTCCAGCTTGACAGTCGAACCGGGAATATAAGTGAGTGTGGTTCCAGAAGCAGTTGCAGTAGAAGTTAACGTCGGAGAAACGTTCGCAACTGTCGGGGTGGATTGAACGAAAGTCGTCGGTGTGGCTTGTATAGCCGGCGATGGAGTCGCCTTCGCTGAGGTCCGACACGCCAGAGATACCAGCAACAGGGAAAATACGAATAAAAAAATCCTCCTGTTCATTACATTCTCCTACCAATAAATTTCAGAAAGTGCGCCTTCACGCTCAACCGCAAATCCAGCGTTATGGATTGGCCTGCCGAACAACGAAGTTATCGAAAAGAACCTGGAAGCCCGGATCGTAATTCGCTCCGAACGCAAAACCGACGCGGCCTTGTGGGTAATCTGAATCCGTTACTTGAACCAATCGCTCGCCATTCACGTACATCGAAATATGATCGCCCGAACAATTCATGCGGAGATGATTCATTGCAGCGCCAGCGTGAACGAGAGGAGACGTGCCGCTGCTCAACACTTTTTCCTGACCAGCCTTCACTCCCGTAATCTTTACAATGGAGGCTTCGCCATTTGGAGTAATCAGCATCTGATACCCGCTCTGCAAATCCGGATTTGCGGTAGCCCGGCAAATCAACCCAAAGAGGCTGCTGTTTGGTCCTGTGAGAAATTGTGCATCTGCTTCGATACTGACATTGTCGAATTGGAGATTGGGAAAAGCCGAGAATGAAGCGATGTATGATCTCTTGACTGTCGCGCGATATCCACCATCGAAATAGTCGAGGGCAATGAAATCTTGATCGGTTGTTGTCCATCCGCTGTTCGGATCGGAAAAATCATCCTGAAACAAGATTTGTCCAAGGACTGGTTGATTCGTATTTGGAGTCGCAGTTGCCGACTGTGTTGGAACCGATGTCGGGCTGTTCTCCGAAGCTGTCATTGAAGGAGTCCCCGAAAATGCCTTGCAAGCCAGGGAAATCAACAATACGAAAAATACCGATAAAAAGATTCTCCTCTTCATCTAGCTCTCCTTACCAATAAAAGACGTACAAAACGAGGGCCGACCGTAGAAGAATTGTAGCGCAATCAATTAAAGTTGCATGTAAAAAATCTGTAAAATATCCGGGATCAATATGAGTCAACTAACGATTGCTTAGCACAACTTTGGAAGCATTTCTTCCTGCCGCGCCACTGACGCCACCTCCGCCGTGCACTCCACTTCCGCATAAATACAAATTGTCAATCGGTGTCTTATGATTCGACCAACCGGGAACCGGACGCATGAACATAAATTGATCGAGCATCAATTGACCGTGATTCAAATCGCCTTCGGTCAAACCATATGTTTCTTCCAAATCCTTTGGTGTGATCGTCTTTATCTTTTTGATGGATGACTTTAGATTGGGGAAATATTCTGTAAGCGTGTTGATCGCCAGATTCTCAACGGTCTCGCGTTCCGCATCCCAAGATTTATCTTTCAATTGATATGGCGCGTATTGAAAATGGATACTCACCACATTCCCCGAAGTCGTGATTTCGAGATACGGCTTTTCAGAAATGTCGTGGTACTTCGCCGCGTCATAAGCCTTCTCAAGATATTTGACGGAGGGAGCAACGACGAATGTCGCGGGCAAGGGTGACAAGCCTGTTACCTTTACATCATTGACCAACAAATGCACCTTCGCCGACGATCCGCGCATCTTGATCGATTGGACATTCCACACAAATTCAGGTGGCAATTCCATTGGGCCGACCAGCTTCAAGAAAGTATGTTTCGGATCAGCTGACGAAAGAATCTTCTCCGCAAAAATCTCTTCACCGCTGGCTAACGCAATGCTCTTCGCGACTTGATTTTCAACGCAAATCTTCGTGACTTCTGTTTCAGTTCTGATCTCGCCGCCAAAGGATCTCACGCCATTGGCTAAAGCGTTTGTAATCTCTCCGGCTTTTCCCACATGGACGTGCGACATTCCGCCGCGATTGAGCCAGTTGTGAATCAAGGTATAGCCGGTTCCCGCTTCCATCGGACCAAGCGTGAGTCCGTGAACGGCAATTGAAGCAATTGCGGCTTTGACAATTTCCGATTCAAAGTATTCTTCCACCAACTCTTGCGCGGTCATGGGTATGGCACGGATGAAGTTGAGCATATCCTTGCGACCGGCAAGACGCAGTTCGAGTCCCAATTCCATCAAGCCGTAGCCTTCTTTAAAACTGAAGCCTTTCGGCAAAGGCGGCATGATGGTGGAATAAGCTACATCCAAAATATGTGCGCACTTGTCCATGAAGCGGACGAACTCCGGCCAACGCCTTGCATCCTTCTCGGAGAAGCGTTTGATGGACTCGGCATTGAGTATGAGATGTTTTCCATCCGGTTGCAAAGAAATAAAAGCAGGCTTCTCTTTGGTCTCAGGAAGCGACAGTTTCAAATCTCTTACAATGTCAGGCCGCAACATTCCACCCGTGAGAACCGAATCGACCGTGAAACCATCGCCGAATGATTCAGTCACAACTGTTCCACCGACGATGGCGCGGCGTTCAAGAACCAGAACCTTTTTGCCTTGCCTGGCAAGATATGCGGCAGCGGTCAATCCATTGTGCCCCGCGCCGATGATGAGAATATCGTAAGCTTTCATTTTAAATCCCATCCTTCAACACTGTCTCTGCCGCCAACTTTCCCGGTGCGCCCATGATGCCGCCGCCGGGATGCGCGCCAGAACCAGCGAGATAGTATCCGTGGATCGGCG
This sequence comes from Anaerolineales bacterium, assembly GCA_035541395.1. Classification (GTDB taxonomy): domain Bacteria; phylum Chloroflexota; class Anaerolineae; order Anaerolineales; family Villigracilaceae; genus JACPVF01. The sequence goes on along the minus strand of DATKNJ010000220.1, from coordinate 6,424 downwards.
TGCGGAAACTCGACCACTGCGTAGCAGGCCGCATAAAGAAGAGTTGGTGCAAGAGTAGTTCGCCGTGGAAGATATTGCCACCCGTGATGCCCGCGATGCTTTCGATATCCGCAGGTGTGAGCACCTGTTTGCCGATGATGGCACGGCGAATATTCGGCGCGTATCGCTCGATGGTTGAAATGACCGTTTCGCCGAAGGCTTCACGCTTGGTATCGTCCCAGCCGCCTTCGATGTCATACGGCGCGTACTGCACAAAACACGACATCACATGTTTGCCGGGCGGCGCCATATCAGGATCGATCATCGATGGCACGATCATATCGACGTAAGGCTGCCGCGCAAAGCGACCATATTTCGCGTCATCGTAAGCGCGCTCGATGTAATCAATGCTCGGGCTGATGGAAATCGCGCCACGATGCAACGGACCTTCGCCGGGCAGCGCGGTGAAATTCGGCAGTTCGCTCAACGCAAGGTTGACCTTGCCCGATGAGCCGCGCGTGCGGAACTTCTTGATCGACTCAATCAGATCCTCGGGCAGATATTTCGCTTCGACCAGTTTCAAGAACGTGACGAACGGATCGGCGGATGAAAGGACAACTTTGCCGTAGACTTCATCCCCGTTTTCGAGCGCCACTCCAACGGCGCGTCCATTCTTGACGATAACCTGCTGCGCGTTTGCGTTGAGCCGAATCTCAGCCCCGAACGCTCTCGCGGAACTCGCGATGGCTTCGGCGATTCCACCTGTGCCGCCTTTGGCGAATCCCCAGGCGCGGAACGCGCCGTCGATCTCGCCCATGTAGTGATGCAACAACACATACGCAGTACTCGGCGAACGTGGGCCCAAGAATGTGCCGATAATCCCGCTCGCGGATTTTGTGCCGAGCACCGCGGGAGTCTCGAACCACTCTTCGAGCATGTCCGCAGCGGATTGAGTCATGATCTTGGCCAAGCCATACAGCTCTTTCTCCGTCAGCGACGCGGCAAACTGTCCAAGCTTGAGCAGACCAAACAGGTCCCGAGGATGAAGCGAAGCGGGATCGGGCGGAATGATGCTCAAAATCGGTTTGATCGCTTTGGCAAGGCGCGCCATCCGCAGACTGTATTCGTCATAGGCTTCAGCATCCTTCGACGAAAAGCGATAGATCTCGCGGCGCGTCAGATCGTGGTCGTCCCACATGCCGAGATAATCGCCGTCGTCCATCGGAATGAAAGTGCTGGGCAGCGGCAGGATTTTCAGGCCGTGCTCGGGAAGTTTCAATTCACGGATGATCTCCGGACGCAGCAGACTAACCACATAAGAGAACTCCGTGAATTTGAAACCGGGAATGATCTCCTCGGTCACAGTCGCCCCGCCCACGAGATGCCGGCGCTCGAGAACAACCACCTTCTTGCCCGCCCGCGCCAGATACGCTGCGGCGACCAGCCCATTGTGTCCGCCGCCGATCACGATTGCATCATATTGACTGGTTGCCATAAATATTTCCTTATGACTTGCTGTTGAGTTATCTAATTATAAATCCATGATCTCCCACATGAGCCGAATCTGAAGAATCTCATTCCTTATAAAAACGAATTCAACGAATAATTACTGCCACTTCATCACGCGCTCCGGGATTCGTTCATCGCCCAATTCGCGGCAAAACTTTTTCAAGCGCGGATGCGCGCCGATCCATTTCAAATCGTTGAGATTCTCTTTGAGCGGGACATCGGTACGCAACGTGGATAACTTTTTAAAAAGCAAGGCGTCTTCATAATGCTGCTGAAGATTCTCAACCAACGTCGTAGCTCGCCCAAGTCCCAAGCCCAGTTGATTCGGATCTTTTGGAATCGACTCGAGATGTTTGAAACGCGAGAGCACAGTCGCTGTAGATGTGGCGCCCCAGCCCTTGATACCGGGAAAGCCATCCGCCGAATCGCCAACCAGTGCGAGATAATCCGGAATGGATTCGGGACGAACCCCGAACTTTTTGATCACTCCTTTTTCATCTAAAACAATTTCGCGGCGGCGATCCCAACTCACGACTCGTTCCCCGTCCACCATTTGCATCAAATCTTTATCGACTGAACAAATCACAATCTGCTCGACGGATTTGTTCTTCTTGAACTTGGCCACCGCTGTAGCGATGGCATCGTCCGCTTCATATTTGACCATGGGCCAGGTCACCAAGCCCAAAGCGGATACGGCCTTTTCAGCCAGCGGAAACTGCGCCAGCAGATTCAGGTCGACGCCTGCGCCGGTTTTATATCCCGCATACAACTTGTTACGAAACGATTCGATCACATGATCGAAGGCAACTGCCACATGAGTCACATCAGGATCGGAGAGAAGCAAAAGCATGCTGCGCAAAAGTCCAAGTGCGGCACCTACCTCCATGCCATTAGGAGCTTTCTTGGGCGGCGCGCCAAAGTAAGCGCGAAAGAGCTCGTATGTGCCATCGATCAAATGGATTTTCATAGAATCATCTCTTCTTTCTCATGATTGTGATTCACTCGCATACCGCGCCAACCGTAATTCGAGATGACGTTTCACGTCCGGCCATTCAGTGACAAGGATACTATACATCACACTATCGCGGACCGTCCCATCGCGGCGCGCTTGATGATGGCGAATGACGCCATCTTTCTTTGCGCCCAGACCTTCGATCGCGCGCTGTGACTTGAAATTGAAACTATCTGTGCGGAGGCCAACGGCTTGGCAGCCCAATGCATCAAAGGCGTGGGCAAGTAATAATAATTTACAAGTTGTGTTTACGTGACTCCGCTGCCAGTGCGCGGCATACCAAGTGTAACCAATTTCGACTCGATCTATGGCCGCTGCAATATCATGATAGCGCGTGGTCCCCACAATCGTATTCGTGGATAATTCCCGAACTGCCCATGGCAACATGTGACCAGCTTGCTGTCCAGCGAGCGCAGTAGCAATATAGGTTTTTGTCTCCTCTGGCCTGGGTACGGAAGTGAACCACAAATTCCAAAGTTGACCATCAGCAGCCGCCACAGATAATGCCGCCTCGTGCTCAAACTGCAGGGGTTCCAAGCGAACACCATGACCTTCCAATGTAACCGGGAAAAGTGTAACCATTTCTGTAGATACCATCCTTGAAAGAAAGTCTGACTGAACTCAGGAAATTTTATATAACGAACTCGATATATGCCTGTGTCATTATCTTTTGCTGTATTCTTTGTCAAACATTAAGAAATGAGTGGGTAAAAGCCAAGCTCTTACCCACCCGGAACGATCTCCAATTGTAACAAAGTAACACTTCTGATTAGCGCTCTTTTTGTTTGTTCAATCTCACTGCATCGAGAATAAGCGCTTTTAGTGCTATTTCATCTACAGCGGCGTCTTCGTAAAAATCAATAGCGCGAACTGTTTTGCTGTCCAAGCGCGTGTTGAAGAGTCTCTTCGGATCTTTTATTTGAGCACCTTTGGGGAACGTCAGCCTCACGGCATTCTTGAGCGTATCTGCCATGCAGATGATTCCATCATGAGACCAAACGGGAACTCCCGATGGCTTGGATGGTTTCTTCCACTTCACTTCCTCGATCACGGCAGAATCGGCTTTCCTGATCACAGCGCGTAGTTGTGACAATTTCTTGCCGCGCCAATCACCCGGTTCCTTGATGATAGCATCTATCTGTTGAGATGCGGATTTCTCCTTTGGAGAAGGACTCGCACCTGCTTTCATACTTAGCTCACTGCCTTCTTCACGAGCTCGGCAATCTTTGCCTCATCGGCGGCGGTCAACTCTTTCATTGCGAAGGCAACGGGCCACATGCTGCCTTCATCAAGGTGTGCCGAGTCGTTGAAGCCAAACGTCGAGTACCGCGCCTTGAACTTCTGCGCGGTTTGGAAAAAGCAGACGGCCTTGCCATCCTCGTTGGTATACGCTGGCATCCCATACCAAGTTGTCGGCGACAGGCCTGGTGCGTTGGCTTTGATGATCGCATGGATCCGCTTGGCCATGGAGCGATCGGGCTCCTGCATTTCGGCGATTGCCGCAAGCGCGGCTTTCTCCGCCTCTTCCTTGTTCGCGGCCCGCTTCCTCTCTTTGAGGGTTTCCTTCATAGCTGCTATTTCTTCGGCCGATAATCCCTCGTGCGCTTTGCCTTTCGCCGCAGTGCTCTTGGCGGATTTCGGTGCGTCCTTCTTTGGGCTCATATAAATCTCCTTATCTGACTTTGGGTCGTTCTGGCACCTTGCATCTGAATAAATTTAGTTATATAATTAAGATACTTGAAAATAAAGATAATGTCAAGGGTATTGTTATGGCAAACTCCACAAAGACAGATCTAAAGAAACGAGCCTTGATAGCGGTGAGGGATTATGGTGTTAATTTGACGCAGTTCCGAAACGCTATGAGTGAATGGGCCGGACTCAACGCGACCGATATGGAATGTCTCCGGCTGCTATTCCTCAAAGGCATTGCTACGCCCTCTGAACTTGCCAGGCACACGGGCCTCACCTCTGGTGCAACGACCGCCATGCTGGATCGGCTCGAAAAGGCATGTTTAATTGAACGCCGACCCAATCCTAATGATCGCCGCGGAACTTTGATCGCCCCCGCGAAATCGGGTGCCGAAAAAGCTGCGTCATGGTTTGAGTCGGCGAGAAAGGCGCAAGACGAATTGATTTCGAGTTACTCGGAAAGCGAACTGGAAATCATCGCCGATGTCTTTGAACGATTTACAAAACTATGGGATCAGGAACGCGAGAAGATTCAAGGAAACCAATAAAGGCAGATCACGCCATCATCCGTTGTATGCCTTTTGCAGGTCGGCGACAATGATCTTTTGCATCTTAAGCATGGCATCCATCACTCGTTTGGATTTGACCGGATCGGGATCGCCCATCAGCTCGCCCAACTGCTTCGGGACAATCTGCCAGGATAACCCATATTTATCCTTGAGCCAGCCACACATCGACTCTTCGCCGCCATCGGCCGTGAGCTTGTTCCAGAAATAATCTACTTCTGCCTGATCTTTACAATCGACATAGAACGAAACAGCCTCATTGAATTTGAATTGCGGGCCTGCGTTCAACGCTATAAATTCTTGTCCTTCCAATTCAAAAGACACTGTAAAGGCCTTGCCATCCGGTCCGCGACTGACGTTGAGAACTTTTGAATTCTTGAAAACAGAAACATAGAAATTCATAGCTTCTTCAGCTTGCGTATCGAACCATAAAAACGGGGTGACTTTTTTCATTTTTAAATTCTCCTTTTATTTGTTTTTCTTTGACTTTGTTTCGGCCTTTTTCAGGTTTTCGGCGACTCTAAATTTAACGATTCGGCTAATCAACTCCAAAGGCATAGGTTCATCGATTGGTAATCTGATCGACCCTTTTGCACCTTGATACTTCGATATTTCTTTTTTGAACGCCTCTGTGCCGCTGGGCGTAGGATAAATACCGATATGATTCTTAAACGCCGCGAAGTGGATCAGATTGCCGTTCAGAAAAAAGGTTGGCATTTGATAACTGATCTTTTCTTCAGCGTTCGGCGCGGCAGCTTTTATGGTGGCGCGGATTTCTTTCAGGATCTTCTGCGTCTCTCCGGGGAAGGACGCGATGTATTCATCAATGGAAGTAAAGCTGATTTTTGCTGGCATTATACGAGTCCCTTCAAGATTTCATCGAGACGTTCATAGCCATCGTTGATGCCGTGCTCCATTCCGTTTTGGATCATGCCGTCTCGATCAGAAACAGATTGAAAGATGGAATGAATCGTGATTCGCGTCCGATCGCCGGGCAACGCTTCCAGCGTCATGCAATCCATCGAAACGTGACCGCGTTCGGGCATTCCTTCAAATTCAAAAGTTTGGATCATACGTTCGATGGACATTTCATGGAAGGTTCCGTTGAAGCCATATTCATTGCCATTCTGGTCCTTATGAACGTAACGATACTTGCCGCCGCTGACCGGTTCAAAAACATCAAGTTTCATTTCGTAGCCGCGCGGACCCAACCATTGCACAAACAACTTCGGGTCGGTATGCGCCTTGAACACCAGTTCGCGCGGCGCATCGAATTCACGCGTGATAAACAATTCCTGCACTCCAGGCTCGGCCGTGACGGTGGTTTTATTTTTCGAGGGCATATCATTTCTCCTTTTTCATTTGTTCTAAAACATCATCCAAACGATTAAATCTTTGTTCCCATATCTGACGATATTGCTCGATCCAATCGGTCACTTCGCTCAACCGGTCAAAACGGACATCACAATATCGTTCGCGTCCCCGACGGGTCATCACCACCAGACCGCATTCCGTCAAAATCTTGATGTGCTTCGATACCGCGGGGCGGCTGATGCGAAAATTTTCAGCAACGCCGTTCAAAGTCATTCGCTTACTAGCCAATAGACTCAGAATGGCTCTGCGGTTGGGATCCGCAATGGCTTGAAATACATCTCTTCTCATGATCTCC
>DATKNJ010000219.1:0-8620 GCA_035541395.1 Anaerolineales bacterium | reverse complement strand
TCAATCTATAAAGATACCACTTGGAGAAGTCAGAATGAATATAAGTCGGGCTGACTTGTTGGGAGATGAATCGTAATCTTAAGCCAACGTGAGCTAACAAAGCAAGCACCTGACTAGTGAGATTGCGCTTCGCGCGTGCGGCATCTTCGGGCTTTATCTACGCCTCAGTCTTTTTCTGGTTGGACGATTTTGTTGCCCCCGCGGATATCCCCTCGCTCCGTTCAGGGACACTAACGTAAATTGTTAGACGCCTTCCTTGTCAACAAAAATCTTTATGGCCTCACATGACTTTCAAAAATTTATGAATATAAATGATGGCGCGTGAATCTAAGTATTTTTCGTTAAGTATAGAATCACTGAGAGCCTTGGGGAGCTGGGCTGCGGATTGCGCTGAGCGGGCATTGTCGGTCTATAAAACTTGTGCAGATTCAGACTCCCGACCTCGCGCCGCGATTGAGGGCATTCGGATATTTGCTAATGGTGGGAAGCGAACCGCTCAGTTGCGTTCCCTTGCTTTGTCGGCATTTTCCGCGGCGCATGAGGCAAACAATCCCGTTGCGGCAGCTGCCGCTCGCGCTGCCGGACTTGCGGCATCGAGCGCGTATACGCACCCATTGGCAGATGTTCAACAAACGAAACATATTGTTGGTCCCGCAGCCTACGCTGCGCTGGCACTTGAGTTAAACGGAGGTGGCGATCATTCTATTGGTGATCATGAAGCGATTTGGGCGGTGGAACACGTCACTTCAGATGTTCGCGAGATTTTATTGCAAATGCTCGCTCGTGGAATTGGGAAAACGCGATTGGAAAATCTAATGTATAAGGTAGATGTAGGGATACGAGATCGAAATATGCTGCACGGCGCCTAACACAGCGTGCATTTGGTGCTGGGGGCCTCGCTCGCCTGATCTGCGCCGTCTCCAAACATTTTCTCCACTGGCTGTCGCTAATGTAAGCTGTTGGTTGTCTTCGGCAGGAGCGGACTTGGTTTATTTTCATCTTGACCAAATAGAATGGGTGTTCTACAATCTCGCAAAGGAGAATTGCCATGAGAAAAGTGATTGTGCTTGAACACATCTCTCTTGATGGTGTCATACAAGCTCCGGGCGGGCCGGAAGAAGACACCAGCGGCAACTTCGCGTATGGTGGGTGGATAGCGCCATATGCCGACGAGATTGGTGGAACGCTCCTGAGAAGGCAGATGAGCCTGCCGTTCGATCTATTGTTGGGGCGCACAACCTTTGACATTTGGGAGCCGTTCTGGCCGCAACATGCGGACGAATGGCCCGGTGTCAATGCGGCGACCAAGTACATCGTCTCGAATACCAGAACTTCCAGCCAATGGCAACCGTCCGTGTTTTTAAGCGGAGATATTGCAGAAAAAGTCGCTGAAATCAAGCAACAGTCAGGGCCGGATTTGCATGTTTGGGGAAGTGGTAATCTCCTTCAGACGCTCATGAAGCATGATTTGATTGATGTGTTCTGGCTGATGATCTATCCGATCACGTTGGGCGTTGGAAAGCGGTTGTTTGCTGATGGCACGATCCCAACGGCATTCAAGGTGACGGAAAGCAAAGTCACCTCAAAGGGTGTCATTATCGTGAATTACGAGCGCGTATCTGTTCTTAACGACAAATAGAGTATTGCAAAGCAAAAAAACGCGCCAATATAGCATGCGCCCGATACTTGATTTTGTGCCGTTTCCAAGCAGTTTCTCCCCTAGCCGTCGGTGACGGTAGCTACTAGGGAACCTTCGCCCAAAGTTTGCTGGCTTAATTTTGGGGTTTGTTGGCTTAACTTGGAATTCTGGCTTATGATCAGCAAGTTTCCATTTTCTTGCCGATTACGCCCACATAGCTCTGTTGACCGGCAAAGTCTTAGGCTGCTGACCGGCGCTGGACATATTATTGTTATGAGGTAATATGAACCGCAAATTCTTAATCCAGGCTTGGATTTTGTTTGTCATCCTCTTCTTGAATTTCGCTGCGCAAATCGTCTACTTCTTTCACCTGTATTACTCTCCTCAACATCCTTTCCCTGAACTGAGAAGTACCCTCATTATGGGTTTTGTTTTTGCGTTTTTTCTGGCCAGCTTTTTTCTTCTCATAGCCCGTCACAAATCTGGTTTTCCTTTGATATTCCTTTATCTTTCTGTAGAATTCCTCTTTTATCTATGGAACATTGTGACCGCCAGTTTTCACCCCGGACTTGGCTGGTTTTTTCACTTACGAGAGCAAGATCCTGTTTTGTGGATTGTCTTTTCGATTGGTTACCTGAGTTTCTTCGCTTCAGGTTATTTTCTGGTTCTTTTGCTTATATACCGTAAAAGCATCGTTCGATCCTATTGAATTCTGTGATTGCCTATTCGATCACATATTTATCGATGGACGCGATAAAACCAACATGCCAACACGCAACTACATTTCACCTTCGGTGACTTGGAATCAAGTCGCCGCGTTTCGCCTCGCGCGTCACCATCTGTTGGAGCGCGCACCGGCGAAGGCACTTGTCTCGGTGGTGGATGATATGGCCGGGGCGCAGGCGCAACTGCTCTCGGCCGCGCAGGCTTCGTTGTGGTCAAGAGTCTGTGATTTGGAAATTGCACATATCGAAAGAGCGTTGGATCAACGCGCCATCGTCAAAGTGGGATGTATGCGCCGCACGTTGTTTCTCGTCCCTTCCGAACATTTAGCCGTCTTTGTGCGCGGCACCGCGCGGCGCGCTGAAAAAGAGATCAACTGGGCGCGCAGGAAAGGCGTGCCCGATCATGTTTTGGACGCGGTCATCGAAGCCGCGCTCAGTATTTTGGATGAGCCGCTCACGCGGTCCGAGATTGCTGAACGCATCAGTCAGAAGTTAAGCGTGCGGACGCGTTTCGTTTACGGAGGCGGTTGGGGAAGCAACCAAAAACTGGCTGCGGTTCCGGTCGGTAAATTAACCTATCCGGTGGTTAGCCTGCTTCATCTGGCGGCCGCGCGCGGCGTGATCTGCTACGGGCCTAGTCGCGGCAACGAGCCAACCTTCGTCCGGGCCGATGTGTGGATTCCGCATTGGAAAGATGTCTCGCAGGAACAGGCCGAGAATCTCCTCTTGCGCCGTTATCTGCGGGCTTATAGTCCCGCCACGGCCGCGGACTTTGCGCGTTGGGCTGGCCTCACACTCACAGACGCGCGCGGGATTTGGGCGCGTCAGCAGGCGGATATTGTGCCCGTCGATGTGGATGGTTGGAATGCAGAAGTCCTTCGCGATGATCTCGATGAATTAACACAAGCGAAATTCGATCAGACTCACGTCCGCCTGCTTCCGTATTTCGATACCTTTCTGCTCGGCCACGAGGAGAGGACTCACCTGATTGCCAGGGAACATCATGCGAGAGTCTATCGCGCGCAAGGATGGATCGCGCCTGTGGTTCTCGTGAATGGCCGCGTTGTTGCCGTGTGGGAACAGACGCGTGAAAGAGATTGCATCCACATAAAGGTAAAAAAGTTTGGGTCAATCTCGCGGCGAGTCGTTGTTGGAATCCGTGAAGAAGCACAAGACCTCGCTCGTTTTCTTGGCGCGTCAGATATGAAGGTTCAGATTGAATGAAATGGTGGGGAAAGTATTAAAAGAATGAGCCAGGAAGATCACGGAGAAAGAAACAAAGAAAAACTCAGTGTTCTCTGTGCGCTCCGTGGTGCACGATTTGAAAGCCCGCGAAATTAGCCACTCTTCGGAATCCCCTCTTGTCAGAACAGAATATATGTTCTAAAATGGGTCAAATTTATCGTTTTACTTACAGAAAGGATGTGTTTAATGTTGACTCTCAATTCGGTCATGATCGGAACGAAGCAAGCCCCTGCCTTGTCTGCCTACTATGAAAAAGTGTTGGGCAGGCCGGCGGACATGGTGGATAAGGAAAATGGTTTTTGGGGATGGCAAGTAGGGAACGTTTATTTGTCGGTGCTGGATCACTCTGAAATGGTCGGCAAGACAAAAGACCCCGGGCGCATCATGTTCAACTTTGAAACTGCGCAAGTTAAAGAGGAGTTTGAACGAATCAAATCTCTTGGCGGCGCGGTCATTAGTGAGCCATACGAAATGGGAGGCGGATGGATTGCAACGCTGGCCGACCCAGATGGGAATTACTTTCAACTGGTCACCCCAATGATGGGCCAGTAACCGCTTCGAAACAGTTTGTAGATTTTATTTCCCCAACAGAACATCTGCCACGTTCGGCGTAGACTCCAAAATCAAGTCTGCGCCGAAATGTTTTAATTCTGGTTCTTCGCCGAAGCCACATAACACACCCACCGTTTGTGCGCCTGCGGATTTTCCGGCGCGGATGTCTACGGTAGTGTCGCCGATCATCACACAAGCCTCAGGCGCGACGTTCATCTTTTTTGCGGCCAACAGGATTGGGTCCGGATAAGGCTTCGTGTGTTCAGCGGAGAGGGCGGTCACGATCACATCGAAATACTTTGCCAGGTCGAACTGATTCAAGAACGCCATCGTTCCCTCTTCATCGCGCGCGCTGACGATTGCCATCGGATAATGTCCCTGCAGGCGCGCCAGCATCGTATCCACGCCCGGCACGAGCAGGAACCTCTTGGGCCGCGGCTTGTGCAAGCGGTTGAGCCATTCGATGAGGCCGATCATCTCATCATCGATGCCGAGTGTATCGGCCAACCCGAGCAGGCCGTTCGCCGGGGCCTCAGCCCACATTATGAGGCGGCGCGCGGCGCGGGCGGGATCATGGAACAAAAAGCGCGGCAGGAATTTTTGAATCCTCTGCACGAATAGATCGTCGGTGTCGCTCAACGTGCCATCCACGTCGAAGCATAGGGCACGGATGCGGGAAAGGTCGAGGGTCATATGTCCATTTTACCCGAAGCTTGTGCTATACTTTCGCGGAAAACATGTGCCAAACTTGGACGCCGAAAACTATCGCTTGGGCCGCGCGGATCGTCACACAAGGGAGTGGTATGATTTGGGCAGGAAGTGGATTAAAATGTTTGTGTCGCCATGAATACAGATGATCATAGCCGTGCATTGCTGGAATTATTGATTGGCGTGAGCCGCGAGGTGGCCACCGCCCTCGACCTGAGGACGGTATTGCAGCGTCTCTTGTTCGCGGCCATCAAGAATGTGGGCGGCGAACGCGCCAGCATTGTGGTGCTGGATGATATGGGCAAGCCGATTGATGCTACCATCGTGTATGGCAAACGCCTTCACGAACATACCACTCAGCAGTTACGTGAAACGGTGGAACGCGGCTTGGCGGGATGGGTGGTGCGCCATCGTAAATCGGTTCTGGTTCCCGATACCAGCAAAGACGAGCGTTGGCTGCGTCGTGAGGATGACGCTGCCGAAAGGACCGGCGCCAAATCTGCGATTTGTGTGCCGCTTCTGGCGCGTGAACGTTTGGTCGGCGTGCTGACCCTCGTCCATTCTGTGCCGAACGCGTTCAACGAAGATCACCTTGAGCTGATGCAGGCTATTGCCGATCAGGCCAGTGTGGCTGTGTTGAATGCTCGTTTGTACACGGAGAGTCAGCGGACTGCGCGCGTGATGTCCGCGTTGGCGGAGAGCGCGGCGGCTATCAACACATCGTTGGAAATGCCGGATGTTTGGCGGCGGATTCTAAATCAGACCATGCAGGCGCTTCAGGTTGAGACTGTGGCGCTGGCCTTGATGGAACCGGGCGGCGGAATGATCTATCGCGCGGCAGCTGGTCAGAACTCGGGCAACATTTTGGATCGCCGCGTGCCGCCGGGCAAAGGGCTGATCGGTTATGTGGTGAAAGAGGGACGCGGGTTGGTGGTGCCAAATGTCGAGTTGGATAAACGCTATAGCGACGATGACAAGTTTGGGGGTATCGAGATGCGTGCGGTCGCCCTCGCACCGATTCAGTCACAGGGAAAGATCTTGGGCGTCATCGAAGCGATCAACCCGATTGCAAAGTTTTTCGATCCTGATGCGCTGTTGGTGATGACCGGACTTGGCAGTTTGGCCGGCACGACCATTCAAAATGCCATGTTGTTCGAACGTTTAAATCAGGCACATCAGCGATACCGCGAGTTATTTGAAGACAGCATCGACTCGATTTTGATCACGGATTGGGGCGGAAAGATTCTGGAAGCCAATCGCCAGGCTGTGACGTTGAGCGGATATCCGTCGGAGCAGTTGCATGCTTTGACGATCGATCAGCTTCACGATGTAAGTTGGGGCAAAGCTGGGTTGGATTTTGAGTTGCTGCGCGAGCATGATTCTACATATGAGTCGACTTTGCACCGGCTGGATGGTGGAATGGTTCCGGTGGAAGTCCATACTCATCGCGTGGAATTTGAGGGTATCGAGTCGATCCAATGGATTTTGCGCGACATCACCTCGCGCAAAGATTTGGATGCTTTGCGCGACGACATGACGGCCATGATCTATCATGACCTGCGCTCGCCGCTGGCGAATATCATCTCCAGCCTCGACATGCTTCAGGGCATGATCCCGCAGGACGAGACCAATATATCCATGTTGAACATCGCGCTGAATTCGACCGCGCGCATTCAACGTTTGATCAACTCCCTGCTCGATATCAATCGTTTGGAATCCGGTCAGCAGATCCTCGAGCAGAAAGCAGTTGATCCGGCCGCGTTGGTGGACGAGGCGATCAAAGATGTAGAACCGGGTGCATCCGGGCGCCATCAAAAAATCGATATTCGCCTTTCTCCGGCTATGCCTCTGATTTTTGTAGATGTCGACATGATCCATCGTGTCTTTATCAACTTGCTGGAGAATGCCATCAAGTTCACGCCCGTTGAAGGGCACATCGAAATCGGCGGCCGCGTGGATAGCGCAGAATGGGTTAAGTTCTGGGTGCGTGATACCGGCCCCGGTATTCCTCCTCAGGAACAGGAACGCATCTTCGAAAAGTTCGTCCGCTTGCGCCGCAAAGAGAAAGTCGGTGGCTTGGGCGTGGGATTGGCGTTTTGTCGTTTGGCCACGCAGGCACATGGCGGCCAAATTGTTGTTGAAAGCGAAGTCGGCAAAGGTTCGACGTTCTGGTTGACTCTGCCTGTGGCGCGTATGGTCAAGAAGACCGGCAAATTATTACGTCAGACCGGCAGGTTGCAGATGCAGAACGAAGAGTAATTTCAGGAGAAATATGCAAGCGATTACCAAATCTGTTTTTATTGAAGACCAATACCCGGGCGTAATCTTAGGAGTGATCGTTCGTAGCCGCGGCTTGATCCAGATCGATGCGCCGCCTTCTCCTGAAGATGGCCGCGCTTGGCGCGCCGCGTTGATGAATTTAAATGGCGGCCCCGAACGCGTTTTGGTGAATCTCGATTCGCATCCTGATCGGACCCTCGGCGTGCGTGCCATGGACTGCACGGTTATCGCGCACGAGAAGACCGCGCATATCTTCCGTACGAGGCCAACCACTTTCAAAGCGCAGGGAAGCGAAACCGGCGCGGATTGGGAATCGATTCCCGGCTTGGGTAGTGTCCGTTGGGCGCCGCCAGAGATCGCGTTTGGTCAGAAGTTGTCTTTGCATTGGGGCGAAGGCCCGGTTGTGTTGGAGCAGCATGCGGGTCCGTCCATGGGCGCGATCTGGGCGATCCTGCCGGAAGAAAAAGTTGTTTTCATTGGCGATGCGGTCGTCAAGGGACAGCCGCCTTATCTCGCCTCAGCTGATCTACCGGCTTGGATCGAAACACTGAATGAACTCCTCAGCCCCGCATACAAGGGATACACGGTGATCAGCAGCCGCGGCAGTGTGGTCAATTCGCAGACCATTCGCAATCAACTTGAATTCCTCAAATACACGTTGAGTCGACTCGAGCGCCTGGCGAATCGAAAAGCGGCTCCCGAAGCGACCGAGAAACTGGTGGCCACACTCGCGGCTGAATTTAAAGCCTCAGCTGCCCGCCAGAAACATTATGCCCAACGACTGCGTTACGGCTTGCTACATTATTATCATCGACATTATCGTCCATCCAGCAACTTGAGCGAAGAACAATCGTGAGCCAGATTTTTTTGCCTTTATTTGAACTGACCCGCGGTCAGATCGTTGAGTCGATCCATTATGGCGCCATTGCCGTAGTGGGCGCGAACGGAAAACTTCTGGCTTCTTACGGCGACCCGCAAGCGGTCGCTTTTTTACGCTCCAGCGCCAAACCATTTCAGGTTTTGCCGTTTGTGGAACGCGGTGGCGTGGAACATTTTGGCCTCACTCCGCGCGAGTTGGCTTTAGCCTGCGCTTCGCACGAAGGTTCGGCGATGCATCTGGAAGCGGTGAGCACAATGCAAAAGAAAATTGGAATCGATGAAAATGATTTGCAGTGTGGCGTTCACATGCCAAGCGATGCGGAGATGTTCAGGTTGCTTGTCCAAAGTGGTGATCTGTTGACTCCCAATATCAACAATTGTTCGGGAAAACACACGGCCATGTTGGCGCATGCCAAAATGCGCGATCTCCCGTTGGATACGTATCTCGACGTAAAGCATCCCATTCAACAGGATATTCTGACGACTTTTGCTGAAATGTGCGGAATTGAACGCGGCAAAGTGGAGCTTGGCGTGGACGGTTGTTCCGCGCCAAATTTCGCGGTGCCGCTTTACAATGCTGCATTGGGATTTG
>DATKNJ010000218.1:0-2316 GCA_035541395.1 Anaerolineales bacterium | reverse complement strand
CATCGGAGGAGAACGGATAAAATGGCAAAAGGTGAAGAGTGCTGATCAAACCCTGTAAATGGTGAGCAGAAAAGTCGGTTAGCGTTTGAAGCGGAGCCTGATCCAATTTCTGAACTTGATCCGGATACGTGATCAAGATCGCATCGCGCGGGCTCAAACCAGTCGCGCGCGGCGCGTGGATTTGCGACCGATATTTTTCTATCATCCCAAGCAGGCGGGAGGAAATTGCGGCGATATCTTTTTCGCCATAAACTTTCAACAATAAAGAGCGAATACGTTCGTGATTCATGTCATATCCAAAGGCACAGCCCCTTGCCACGGTTATTGTACCCGAAGTTCAAAACGAAAAGATTTAAGTTTTTCATTATAATGAATCTGTTCTTTTGACTTTTAGTTTTTTGAAGGAGTATGTTTTGCATATCAAACAACCCAACTCGCGCATGTGTTTTCTATGCGGACTCGAAAATCCGGTGGGTTTGCATTTGCATCTTTACGAGATCGAGCCCGGTGTGATCGAAACGACATTTACCGCGCCCAATCATTTTCAAGGGTATCCGGGCGTTTTGCACGGCGGAATCGTCGCGTCGATTCTCGACGAAGTTTGTGGCCGCGTGCACATGGGTTCCAACCCCGCGAATCCGCGTTTCATGTTCACCGCCAAAATCGAAGTGAAATATCGCAAGAACGTGCCCATCAATCAGCCATTAAAAATTATCGGTAAAGCTGGCAGATCAAAAGGCAAAACCGCCGAAGGCTGGGCTGGCATTTACGTCAATGACGAGTTATTGGCCGAAGCCAACGCGTTGCTGATCGATGTGCCCGCGGAGCAGTTCGATATGTCGAAATTGGATGATCTCGGCTGGAAGGTGTATCCCGACTAAGTTTAAATTCCCTGTTACGTTTTTATCGCTTCCTGCAACATATTAGAGGTGCGCACAAATTGCAGGAGGTGTATGACTACCATCATGACTGCTCAAACTCAAAGCCCGCCCGCGGATGAAATCAACCTGGCGCGCAAGGCAATTGCCAGCGCGGAGGCGTTTGCCGAGCTATATCGCCGGCATGTGACGCGCGTCTATCGCTATCACATGGCGCATACGGGCAACGTCAGCGACGCGGAAGATCTCACATCGCAAACTTTCATGTCTGCGCTGGAAGGGATTCATTCCTTTCGCGGGGATGGATCGTTCGCGGCGTGGATCATGGGAATCGCGTCTCGCAAACGCGCCCTCTTTTTTCGCGGACGCAGACTCGAGGTCCCGTTAGAAGCGGCGCTTCATCTCCCGACCTCAGACCTGCCGACCGATCAAAGCGCGGATCAGCACCTGCAACTGGAACGCGTGGCCCTCGCGTTGAAACAGATCAGCGCCGACCGCGCCGAAGCTATAATCTTGTGCATCTTCAGCGGACTTAACTATCCCGAGGCCGGCCGCGTCCTGAGAAAAAGCGAAGCGGCCGTGAAGATGCTTGTCTCGCGAGGCTTGCGTGATTTACGCGAGCGAACCTCCCTGGCTTTGGAGGTGGAAGAATGACTCCCCTTGAAAATTTAAATCCAAAAGATACCGAGTTGGCCGGAAAGTTGGAAGAGCTAGCTGAAAAAATTCAGCCCGATGCTCAATTCCAGAACAAACTCGAAGCACACTTGAAAAATTTACACCAGCCGCGCACGCGCACCTTTACTTTCGGAAAAGACCTTTGGCAAATTGCCGGTCTTGCAGTTGCCCTGATCCTGCTGGCGCTTCTCTTGAATTGGGCTATCCGTTCTCTTGCGCCGGTGACTGTCCCCGCGCAAAACCAAACCGCGACTCCGTTCCCCGTACAAAGCACACCAACAGGAACCAAAATCGAGTCAACTTCCGCGCCAAACGGACAAGGCTACGATTGGCATGGGACAACACTTTATCTCAACGCGCCTCTGCCCAATTCGCCGACCGATGTCAATGTTTACCTCGCCCAAGCGGATCAACACGTAACAGCCGAAGAAGCCATAGCCTTTGCCAATCGTTTTGGCATTCAGGGAGAGATATATCAAACATCAGGCGAAATAGCAGACACTATTGATTATGTGATCACAGACGGCAAACAATGGCTTTCGATTCGCTCGGCAAATTACTTCATGTATTACGCGGACTACAAAAAGGCTTACCAATCCTATTCACCAACAGCCAGCGTTAATGAAGTGTCCAGCGCTATCGATGACTTTCTGAAGGCTCATGGCTTTGATTTCAAATATCAGATCGAGAAAGATGATTATTGGGGCGGCTATTACGTCACGCCGCTGACGCCGGAAGGTTCACCGATTCACGAAGAATACTT
>DATKNJ010000217.1:0-4812 GCA_035541395.1 Anaerolineales bacterium | reverse complement strand
AGGGGCAGGCAAAACCACTTTCTGCCAGCAAATCATTAAAGTGTATAAGAATGCGGGGCTAAGCATCTGTGGCGTGATCACTCCCGGCCGGTTCAAGGATTCGCAAAAGAATGGCATCTTTGTGATCGATCTAGCCAGCGGACAATCTCGATTGTTGGCCAGTGCAATTCCCGAGGAGTTGGATGGCATCCGCTTCGGCCACTGGACCTTCGACTCTCACGTATTTGAATGGGGAAATCAATGTCTGGGGCAAATTACAGATTCGGATGTGGTGGTGATCGATGAACTTGGCCCTCTAGAATTTGAACTACATTCCGGGTGGATGACAGGCTTCGAGATTCTGCGCAGCCAGAAATATCGTTTGGCAATCGCGGTCATCCGCCCGGAATGCATCAATGCTTTCTCAAAAATGGGATTCGATTTCCAAGTAAAGGAGATATCAATCTACGGCCACCATCACATTTGAAGCTTTGATGACGGCATATACTTGCTTACCTTCCTTCAACTCCAAATTCTCAACAGATCCTTTAGTGATGATCGAAACAATCGTCTCGCCGCCAGAAGTTTCGATGACTACCTCGGAATTGACTGCTCCGGGAACGATCTTTTTGATCTTCCCTTTCAAAACATTTCGCGCGCTAAGTTTCATTTGTGCCTCCTAAAAATTGGATTGAGTAACTCTTATTATATGCCTGCTCTTAGGCATTTTCAATCCTTCCATATGGAATTTATAAAAATACTTCGGATGCCGAATTATTCTGATCCCAACGCGTCAATCCAGGAGATTAATCATTATGATAGAGATGAACGAGAAATTGATTCAGTCCTTGCTTCCGGGAAAAATACTATCAGTCCAAGTGGGCTTGACCAGAACCGCGGTCTTGGCAGAAACAAACGATGGCATTCGCTGTGGGCTGGCGGCCACACTGACCAATCGAGATGAGCATGAGGGTAGGCCCGCGGTACAGAATGCTGGTCGCTTACAAACCATGAATTACATCGACCTGGCAAGTTTGATCGAATCATATAGCTTGGTGGAAACCTCTATCGGACTGGCAACCATCAACGCTCTACTCCCGCGTCATCCTAATGAATGGGTGGACCTCAATGCAGAGGACTATTTGGCCGAACATGGCGCTCACAAAAATGTCGCGATAGTGGGTCACTTTCCATTTGTCGACCGGCTTCGATCACTAACTCAAAATCTTTGGGTGCTTGAATTGAATCCGCGAGATGGAGATTTACCTGCTCAGGCCGCGCCGGAAGTTGTTCCTCAATCAGACGTGTTAGCCATCACCGCGACCACTCTCATTAACAAGACGTTTCAAGGTTTGATCGATCTCTGCCGACCCGATACCACTGTGATTTTGGTCGGCCCAAGCGCCCCACTTTCGCCAGTGATGTATGACTATGGAATCGATGTCTTATTCGGGACAATTGTCACCGATCCACAGTCAGCTTTATTGGGAGTTGGGCAGGGAATCTCATTGCGCCAACTTCAACAGGAAAAACTTGTAAGACTGGTGACTTTGACAAAAGGAAAATAAACCATAAAGTACGAATAGGCGAGTCATATTCGTACTTCATTCCAACATCAGGATTAAACTAATTAGAAGGCTCTTCTAACCTTCTAAGAAGAGCCATAAACACCAACGAGACGGCCAACAACATCACAGACAATGTCAAAGCGATCTTCATGTCCTGTTCAAAACCAACATAGATCGCTAACGGCATTGTTTGTGTAGTACCTTCCAAATTCCCTGCGAAAAGGATGGTGGCCCCGAATTCCCCTAATGACCGCGTCCAGGACATAATGACCCCAGTCAGCAAAGCGCGGCCAGCAATAGGAATCATAACGTATCGAAAGACCTGCCATTCGTTGGCGCCCTCGATCCAAGCCGCCTCTTGTAGCTGTGGATCAATGGCAGCGAATCCAATTTTGGCCGAACGGACTAAAAATGGAGTTGCGACAAAGGATTGAGCAATGACCACGGCTACTGTTGTAAATGGGATAGTAATACCGATCATATTCAACCATCTTCCCAAAATTCCCATTCGGCCGAAAGCCATTAACAGGGCAATTCCAGCAACTGCTGGCGGCAGGACAACCGGCACATCGACCAACATATCAATCAACGTGTGGCCAGGGAATTTCCAGCGGGCCAGCAGATAAGCCAAAGGCGTCCCAGTCAATAATCCCAACCCAACACTGATGCTACTGGTCAGCAGACTGAGTTTGAGTGCGCTAAATGCATTCTCAGAAAGTGCGTAAGTAAAAAAGTCCTTGCCGATAGAACGCCAGACTAGCGCGAACAGCGGCAAGCCAATCAGAACAACCAGTACCAGGCTGGGTAAGACAAAGACCCAGCCTGGTGAACTTTTAATTTGACTTCGATGGAAACGACGATGCACGTTATTAAACAATTAAGGAGTGACGGGTGAGAAACCCCATTTCTTCAACACAGCCTGTCCATCCGCAGATAAAACATAAGCAACGAAAGCCTTGGCCAAATCCGGGTTGGGCGCTTTCTCCAACGCGGCAATCGGATAACGAGCAATCACATTGTAGTCTGCCGGGATGGAGATAAATTTCAAATCCGGCGCGGCAAGTGCATCGGTCACATAGACGATCCCCGCATCTCCCTCGCCTTGATCCACTTTGGCAACCACTTGCTTGACATCCGTTTCATTGGAAACCACATTGGCCAACACCTTGGTACTAAAGTCCGTTCCATAGGTCGGATCCTTGCTCAGATTGGATAAGACCTGACGGGAGTAGTTACCCACTGGGACAGACGCATCGGCCAGAACAAGCTTCAAGCCGGGCTTGGCTAAATCCTGAAGAGTTTGGAGATTCGCTGGATTACTCGGAGGCAAAATCACAGTCAGGAGGTTGGTTGCAAAATCTTGATCCGCACCCGAGGCAACCAGATTTTCCGAAGTCAATGGATCCATGTTCTTATGATCGGCCGATGCAAACACATCGACGGCTGCACCCTGTTCGATCTGAGTGCGCAAAGATTGTGAACCGGCAAAGTTGAATTTGACCGTCACGTTGGGATTCGCGGCTTCGAATGCTTTGCCGATATCGCCAAAAGCGCCGGTCAGAGAGGCGGCAGCGAAAACAGTCAACGTTTGCGGTTCGGCTGTAGCTGTCGGTGCGGAAGTAGGAACGGCAGTTGGCGCCTGGGTCGCGGGAGCAGCCGTCGGGGCGGCTGTGGGCGTAGCTGCCGGAGCACAAGCAGCGAATAACATTGCAAGTGTAGCCATCAAACTAAACAAAGTAAGGCGTTTCATCTTTTCTCCTATAAAGGAATTAGCTCACCGCTGTGGGTTGAGTTATAACCGGTCAGCGAGTTGAGTCCAGTGCGAAAGGCCGCGGTCTGCAAATAATTTAATAGTGGCAAAATAGACTCTTCGTTCTCGCGCGGCCAAACAAGATCGTAGCGTTCTTCATACAGTGGGACGAAGTCAAGATGATGCTGGCGCGCAGCGGCTTGCAAACCCAAAGCGACATCAGCTTTTCCTGATTCGATTGCAGAAGCAGACTCGCCATGCGTTTTGACAGCATGGTCATAATTTTTGATTTGGTTCGTATCGATCTTTAATCGCTTGAGTTCGGCATCCAGCCAAAGGCGCGTTCCCGAACCGAGGTCTCGATTTACAAAGCGAACATCAGGGCGGGCGATATCCTGAATCTGCTTGATCGATTTTGGATTTCCCTGGAGCACCATCAGTCCCTGTGTGCGATATGCAAGCGTGATCATTTTCATGGCGCGGTCAGGGAAGAGATGCCGAACAGTCGAGACGTTATACTGGCCGTCCTCGTTGAGGATGTGCGTCCCGGAAAATTGGCACACGCCCTGCCGAAGATAGACCAGACCATCCAGCGAACTGATGGGAATGTTCAGAAATTTAAAGCGCTTCCCCATATGCTGAGCGAGGGATTTCAATGCGATGTCATTGCTTCCCGAAAAGATCAATGCAGATTTCTTTGTTTTCGGCGAATCAAGTTGCTGAAACAAAAAGGCTTCTGCTTTGGCGCGATAATATTTTTCGGTCACCCTGCCAGATTTTCTGATCTCAACAATTTCTACAAGGTCCGCGGATTGAAGCGCCAGCATGTGATGCCGAATCCATGCGGGAGATTGCTTAAGAGTCCGCGCCAGCTGCGTAAGCGTGGCCGGCGAGACCATCAACAGACGCAAGATGTTCATCCGGCGCGAATCTGCAAGGAGTTTAATTTGTTTATAAGTGTGAAGAATCTCAAAAGGTTCCAACGGTTAAGTTTTTTCCTTAATCGTCAGGATTATAACACACACGTTTCAAATATGAATCAACAGGCTGCAAGGGTATCCTTGCAGCCTGTTGATGATTGAGAAACTGTTATCAATAAAGCGGTGAAAAATCACGCCGCAATGGGAAATATCGCCGTGGCAAAATCTGCAGGCTGAACACCGGGCGATTGGATGGATTGTGCGGCATAGAATTTTTCAATCGCCGATTTCACATTCTGTGCATCGGCAGGCACGCCATTCAATGCGCGTTCCAAATCCGGCAACATGCTGGCAGGATAGAAAAAGAAATCGCCGGAGATGTGCACATCACGCAGAAGATCATTTTCCTTCACTGCGGTCACGCGTACCAACCCACCGGGAGTCTTGAGCATATTTTGGATGACGTACACACCTTCGCGAATCTTTACTTGATCCGGGCGTGGCCGCCGCGCATCGTTGGCATGCAGCCATTCCGGTGTATACATCATCGCAAATAGTTCATCCGCTTTTTTGAGCAGCTCATCATCGACTTCGC
>DATKNJ010000216.1:0-14528 GCA_035541395.1 Anaerolineales bacterium | reverse complement strand
GTAAGCAAAAGAATCGAATCGGCCTCGCCAATAGCAAGTAAAGCCTGATCGCGAATCTCTTGAATAAAATCTGCCGAGCCAACTGAGAGTGGCGCCTTGCCGCCGTGAGTCGGGTCGATGCCGCCGGTATCGACCACGTTGAAGGCGCGGCCATTCCATTCGGATTCGGCCAGCAAACGGTCACGCGTGGTGCCGGGCGTGTCATCCACGATGGCGAGGCGTTCACCGATCAGGCGATTGAAGAGAGTGCTTTTGCCCACGTTGGGACGACCCACGAGGGCGACAACAGGTTTTGGCATAATGATTTCTGATTATAGACGATATGGAAGCCGAACCGTTAAGGTTTCGGAGTTGGAGTTGGCGTAATGGTGGGAGTCGCGGGCGCGTTGCTCGGCGAGAGAGTCACTTCGATGGTGCCTGGCAGAATCGATTCTACTGACACATCTGCAATCAGGATTTCCACTTTCGGTGTTAGTTGATGCGTGCCGACCGTCAGTCCAGTGACATCCACACTGACATGTACATCTTGGCGCGTAAGCGTATCCAGCAAAGGCAGAGGACCTGAGACGATCACATCTACTGTGGATGGTAATACCTGCGCGGATAGATCTGCAGGTAGACCGGTAACATCGACAGGTTCAGTCGAGAGCGTAAGGCTGCTCTCGATGGGTGAGATTCCGGCTTGAATCAAAACAGTCTGATCCCCGATCACGGAAACACCGGCAGGTAAATTTAATTGCAAGCGTGTGTTGATGTCATTATTGGCATTTTGCAGATCGAGCGGCTCTGTCTCCACAATGCCGGGCAAAGCGTTTACCACAGATGGATCGCCTGAATACACTGTCACAACTGGCGGATACACTGAAATGTTTGCGAGACGATATCCGCTGGCTACTTGTCCATGCACCACCACTTTAACGGCCAGATCGCGATAGCCACCTTGCTGGCTGATCGGAATCGTCACGTGAACTGTTTCCGGTAAAAGGCTGATTCCGTTGGTAAGTTGTTGTCCATTTTCGTCCAACAGTTCAACGGCAAGAGAGCGATCTACGTTTTCGCGCAATCCATCCAGGTTGACTGCGATATGCGCTTGCGCTACTTTATTGACCAAAGACTCAGCGCCAGAGATTTTGATTTCCAGCGGATCGATGATCGGACTCCCGGCTTGGAATCCAATCGAAGGTTGCCCCGATACCCCGAGATTTATTTTTAGTGTGCGGTTGGCAATAGGTTCCAACGTCAACATCACGGAAGAGGGCGAGGCCGCGATCAGTCTCACCGGTCGCTCGCTCACTTGGATTTGAATATTCACAGTGTGCTGGCCGCTGCTTAAGCTGGAAAGGTCAAGGATGGCGCGCACGCTGGCAGGGTCGGCATTGATGCGTTCCCACACCGAACTCGGCGCGCGCAGAGTCACATCCACTTGTTGAGGATAATCTCCGCTGATGATCAGACTTGGATCCTGCCCAACAAGTTCAAGCTTGACGGGGTTTTGAAGTGTATGCACTTCGTCCGGGTCAGCCGCCGTAACGGCTGCCACCCAAACCGCCAAAGCCAGGATCAGCGCCCATAATAAAGTCCGTAAATTTGTACCAAGAGAACGCATTGCTAATCTTCTTTATGTGGGAACAACTTTGAAAAAAATTGTTCGAGCCAATTGGAACCGCTTCCGAGTCCGTTCGGGCGGAAAAAAGCGATCAGGATGTTTTCGAGTCGTTCCGGGTCAAGACGGCGGATCATGCGCCCGGAATGCGCGATGGAAATCGCGCCGGTCTCCTCCGATACGACAACTGCTACCGCGTCACTGACTTCTGAGATGCCCAAGCCGGCTCGGTGGCGAAGTCCCATTTGACGCTCCGGTGAACGATTGAGAATGCCGCTGGAGGAAAGCGGCATTACACAAGCAGCGGCGATCAAACACCCATCTACGATGATTACAGCGCCATCGTGAAGCGGTGTATTTGGATAAAAGACTTGCAGGAGTAACTCAGGTGTTACCTTCGCATTCATGCGCACGCCGCTCTCAACATATTCTTCGAGATTGTCCAACCGCTGAAGGATGATCAGCGCGCCATGTTGACGGGCAGAAAGTCGCGCTGCGGCGCTGACTACTGCGTGAATCGCCTCTTGCATTTCGAGCCCGTCCGTATGATTACCAATCGTCCATAAATTTCCGGCTCGTCCCAAGCGTTCCAGCGTGCGGCGGATCTCAGGCGCAAAGATCACTGGAATGGATAGCAATAGCGCAGGCAAAGCATTCTTCACCAGCCAGGAAAATGCAGGTAAGTCCACCAAACTAGTGAAGAGCACGATCAAAACGATCAGCAGGATCATGCCGCGCAGCAAGACCATGGCTTGCGTCCCGCGCAGGGAATAAAGCAAACCAAAGAAGATCGCTGTCACCAGCAGAATATCTACGACACTCAGCCAGTTGAAACGTTGGAATATGAAAAGAACGTTATTAAAGAATTCAGCCACAGCAGTAGATTATCAAACGTTTGGAATCGTGCTGAGAATTATTTGATCAGTTCTCAGCATTTCCATACACGTGATTCTTATTAGCCTAGATAGGTCGCAGGACGCGGTCTTGTCGTAATTGCTTGAAGTATAACGCGCTACCGAGCGGCATGGACTCGAGCGCGGCATCTTGCCATGCTTGCACACCCAGGGCGCCGGGTGTACGGCGTTGATATCCCAGCTTGGTCCACACTGCGGTCTGTGTGGCCAGGTTCTCGTCCGGGAAGATCAACGAAGCTTCGCATTGTAAATCATGTGAGGCTTGTTCCACTTCTTTGACAAGCGCCTCGAGTCCTTGGCTCGGATCAAGGCTTTGATCCATATATAAATCGGTGGTGCGGGCTACCAGGTTTTCCACTTGCCAGCCGGCCAGGCCGACTAGTTGATCGCCCATCTGTAAAAGCAAGTATGCCTTGTCGCCGAAGTTTGCCATTACATCTTCAGCGGACAATTTTTGCTGGCCTTTGCTTAAACGCGTGATCAATGCCGCAATGGATCCCGAGTCTTTCGGACGGCCTCGCTGGACGACTAATTGTCCGGCAACGGCTTTTTGCACTGCAGGCCCGGTTTCCTCGATGTGAGTGATTTTCTTCCACTGCGTCGCGACCTGCTTCCACAATTCTTCGTACGAGCCGGTATTGCGGATGATGACCGTGGCCGCCGCGAGTTTCTCGCTTTGGGCGGATTGCGTTTGAATCCTTTGAAGCGAATCTTCCCGGCTTAGACCGCGTTTCCGCATCAGGCGCGAGATTTGAACTTCCTGCGGCGCATCCGTCACCCAAATGCTGTCACACATCGTGCGCAGTTCGCTCTCAAGGAGTTTGATCGCTTCGACTACGATCACGCTCTGTGAAGCGCGTTCGATCAACATGTTTGAAGCGCGGCCAACCAATGGATGAACGATCTCTTCCAGTTGTTGCAAAGCTTCTGCGTCATTGAAAACGAGCCTCCCCAGTTTGGTGCGGTCGATCTCGCCGTCTTTATCCAGCAACCACTTTCCGAATGTATTTAATACCGGCTGATAGCCCGGTGCCCCTTTGGCAATGGCGCGGTGAGAAAGTGCATCTGCATCGATCGTATATGCACCGAGATGCTCCAACATCCTGCGTACAACGCTCTTACCGGTGGCGATGTTGCCGGTTAAACCAATGACATGCTTCCCAGGCCAGTGACTCACGAAAACTCCTCAATGTTTTGGGCTTGTCCTATTTTAATGTCTTTTGCTTGAATCTCCAAAGAAAACTTGAAATTACTTTGTTCATAATATGGGAGAATGTCCCAAATTGTAGACAAAGCGCAGAAACTTTAGCTGATCGGCCACGGTTGACTCCCTCCTCGCCCGCGTGTATGATGAAATTACCTCAGGCCGGTCGGGCAGTCGCGGTCCCGTGCGCGGGATCGAGGAAAGTCCGCACTCCATAGGGCACAACGTCGGATAACGTCCGGGGCGGGGAAACATCGCAAGATGGTACCTGTCGGATCGGGCCACAGAAACAAACAGCTCTCGTAAGAGAGTCATGGTGAAAAGGTGGTGTAAGAGACCACCGGCGTCCGCAGTAATGTGGGCGGCCAGGTAACCCCCGTTGGGAGCAAGGCCAAGCAGGGACAAAGTCCTCTTCGGAGGGCGAGAGGCGGCTCGTCTCTTTGAGTCCCGGGTAGGCTGCACGAGTGACATGGTAACATGTCATCTAGAGAGATGACTGCCCAGATGCAAGAGATTGCATCGGACAGAATGCGGCTTATAGACTGGCCTGAGTTTATCTTTTACCGGTATAAGAAATGAATCGACGTGTTCTTCTTTTTATTGGATTGATATTCATAGTCGTGTTTGGATGTAATCTTCCTGCCGCTTCTACACCGACCCCGGACTTGTTCGCCACGTTAGTCGCGTCGACTCCTCTGTCGACTTCTCCCTCAAAAATTTCAACTCCGACATCACCCAACTCCGATCAACTGACTGGCCATATCGTATTAACTTGCCAAATTTTCAAAGTGCAAGCCAGTAATCAAATCTGTATCATGAACGCCGATGGTACAGATTATCATCGTCTCACGAAAGAAGATGGGATTCAACATTATTATCCAGCGCTTGCACCTGATGGAAAAAGTGTAGTCTATGCCGCGTTTCGTGAAGCAAATGTATATGAAATCTACGAAATGAATCTCGCGGATGGGTCTGTCAAACAGATCACGGATCGTTTGGGAGTTTTGAATTCGCCGGATATTTCACCGGATGGCACGAAGATCATCTTCATGCGCTGGACAGTTGCTTCGAATGAGAATCAGGTTTGGGTCATGAATCGAGACGGGAGCAATCCACGTCGCGTCGTGAGCGGAGATGGATGGGATCCAAGTTGGTCGCCGGATGGGAATCGGATTCTGTTCGCGTCCGATCGCGGCGGATCGAATCAATTATGGGTGGTCAATCTCGATGGCAGCGGATTGCAGCAAGTGAGTCATCTGCCTGCGCTGCGCGGTCGCAGCGATTGGTCGCCGCAAAATTTAATTGTCACGTATTCGGGCGATGCGTGGAAGCGCGAAATTTTCGCGATGAATCTGGATGGTTCGAATCAACGTCAAATCTCGCCGCCAGGTGGAAACAGCCAGGGCCCAAGTTTTTCGCCTGATGGTCAGTGGATAGCGTTCACCGCGTACTTCGATCATTTCAACGATATTCACGGATGTGAGATTTACATCATGCGCGTGGATGGCAGCAACTTGCGCCGATTGACGAACAACGATTATTGCGATTATCAACCGCGATGGGGGCCTTAATCGGCTACGCCCGATGGTTTGACATCTTTCAAATTTAATTGATAGCTCACGCGTCCGTTATATTCGTTGATCTCATAAGTGTATAAAAGGTCGACGCGATTCGGCAGGTCTGGTTGCAAATGTCCGAGTCGGAATCCGATTGCATCATGAGTGTAGCCCGCTTCGTCTTCGAGACTCAACTTCAAATGTTTTCCCTCTGAGCCGACGACGCGCGCATACTTGACTTTGACTCCGCGTGAAACGAAAGCCGCGTCTGGATTGCCATAACCAGTTGGTTCCAGGTAACTCAAAGTTTTTACTAAATCCGGGCGGATTTGTGTGAGCGGCACTTCCGCATCTGCTGTGACCGTTGGGCGTAGATCTTGTCCTGATAGTTTCTGCGCGGCGATGGATTTTAAGCGCGAGACCAATTCGGGCAAATGTTCATTCTTCACAGTAAAGCCAGCTGCGGCTGCGTGGCCGCCATGCCGTACGAGCAACTCCGCGCATTGATCGAGCGCGTCCGTGATGTGGAATTCAGGAATCGAACGGCACGAGCCGCGCGTCTCTTCCGGGCCTTTGGCCGCGACCACTGCAGGCCGATAATGAGTTTCCATCAAACGTGAAGCAGCCAAGCCAACCACGCCTGAATTGAAATCTTCGTTTGCGGCAAAGAGCAGAAAACCATCCGGGTCTTCACTCATCGCAATAGCTTCAGCTTGTTCCTGAATGGAGCGCGTGATGGATTGCCTTTGGCGGTTTTGCACATCCAATTGCTGTGCGAGTTGACCCGCGAGAAATACATCAGTGGTGGTGAGCAGTTCAAACGAAGCCAGTGCGGATTCGAGTCTTCCCGCGGCGTTGAGACGCGGCCCAAGCACAAAGCCGATATTCCCGGCATTGACTTTGGAAAGCGCAAGTTCCGCCACGTTGGCCAGCGCGAAGAGTCCTTGTCGCGAAGTGGAACGCATTTGGCGCAAGCCTTTGCGCACAAGGCGACGATTTTCTCCGACCAATGGCGCCAAGTCTGCTACTGTGCCGAGCGCCACCAAATCCAACAGGATTTCGAGATTCAAATCAGCAGGTTGAAGTTTGGCAAATAATGCTTCAGCAATTTTATAAGCAATGCCCACGCCTGCCATGTCTTTATCGGGATAGGCATCACCTTTTTGTTTGGGGTTGATCACTGCCAACGCAGGTGGCAGGTCGCCTTCGGAGGGATGGTGATGGTCACTGATAATGAGGTCCAGACCAATGGTTCGCGCGTGAAGCGCTTCATCAGGGGAACGGATTCCACAATCCACAGTGATGACTAATTTGACGCCGCCTGCTTTAAGATGATCCAACGCGTCGTTGTTGAGACCGTAGCCTTCGTCGAATCGATTAGGAATATAACCGCGCACATCCGCATAGAAAGCTTTTAAGGTTTGCACAAGCAGCGCGGTGGCGGTGACGCCATCCACATCGTAATCGCCATAGATGGCAATCGGCTCATGATGATCGAGCGCGAAGCAAATGCGCTCAATGGCCGCGTCCATGCCGGTCATTTGAAATGGATCGGTATCGAATTCTGGCACGGCCTGCAGGAAGGAGCGCGCGGCAGCATCGGTGGCATAGCCGCGATTGAATAAGACTTGTCGTAAGAGCGGGGGGAAGGCCACCAAAGCCGCGTCCGCTTCGGGCGTGAGGATGGGAGGAATAAGCCAGCGTTTGGCAGGTGGTGTGGAAGTTTGTGTCAAGAGTGAAAGTATAAACGTTGAAGTGAACGGGCGGAAGGGTGGAATGAACGAGAAGCGTCCGATGTAGATACTCTCATAAACGGTTAAGACCAAAAATAGTGAGCAAGGGTAGAATGGGTGCGAATCGTTTTCACGGCCATTTTTTGTTTCCCATGATCAGGAGAACCGCATGTATACATTGACCGACGAAGAGAAAATGACCACAGTCATGGTTTATTCGCGCAATAAGTTGATTCATGGAAATTTGGTGACCAAGAAAAATGTGCGTGTCAATATCTGGTTGCGGATGCAGGACTTACCGAATTATCTTCATTTGTTGAAAACAGAAGTGTTGATTTTCGGCGGCGCTGCGCCCCAATCTCTCGCGTATGAGGAATATTTCTTTCCGGTCGAGCGCGTGATCGGTTTCCATCTCGCACCGCCCGCCTCCGAGCCATTGGATTATGATACGTCCGAGTTGAACCGTTCCATGGTGGACGTGAACATAATCTTGGGCATGTTTGCGTTGAAGGGCAAAGTGCGCGCCTCCACTGATTTTGGCTCCACGCTTGAGATCTCGCATTCGAACTGGCTCTCGGTATACGACGCGCAAATCAGCAATCCGCTTACGCCGCAAATGCCGACGATTCTCACGCCGATGTTGTTGGTCAACCCGAAGCAAGTCGGTTTTGGGTTCTGAGTTCTACTTCCACAGATTGGTTGTATTAATGCATAGATGTTGTGGAGGTCAGGCAAGCGGCATCAAACCTGAGTAAACTATAACCGTTGTTACTTGCAATAACTTGGACTCTATCTGCTCCATGCGGCGCGACCAGTCTGAGTTGATATTGTCGTAAGAACGGGAGAAAACGGAATTCGATTGCTGCCGATCGGCTGGCGATGACGCGATTGCGTGCGTTCAGAAATTCCAAGCTGACTGTTGCTCTCCGGCGCAGATCAAAGTCACTGGCTCGAAAGTTGAGTACGTACATATTTCCAATGACGACATTTACACTCTGATAGAGTTGCTCGTACGGGCCGATAAGCGCGCTGTTCGAGCCATCCATGTTGAAGCTGAATCCTTGTTTAATACTGCCTTCGCGCGGTTTTTCGATCCAATGCGGAATGTTCTGGCCCGGAACGAGTGGCAGTTCAAAACTTCCATTTTGTAAAAGATTTCCAACGCAGCCAGTTGGCGCTGGGGTGTTTGTCGCCGTGCTGGTGGGTGTGAAGGTCAGCGTGGCAGTCGGGGTAAAGGTTGGCGTGAAAGAAGGTGCGGCTGTATCAGTCGGTGTATAGGTGAATGTATCTGTCGCTGTAGATGTTGGGGAAAATGTTGATGTTGCAGTCAAAGTAAAGGTTGCTGTTTTCGTTGGGGTATGGGTAGGAATATCCGTTGGAGTTAGAGTGAAGGTATGGGTAGGAGCCAGCGATGGCGTGATGGTGTAAGTCGGCATAAACGTATATGTGGGAGTGTGTGTAGGTATCAATGACGGGGTGATTGTATTTGTTGGTGTATTAGTCGGCGTATCTGTTGGAGTTTGAGTAGGAGTGTCGGTAGGTGTATTAGTGGGCGTCAATGATGGTGTTGACGTGTGTGTTGCTGTCGGCGTGTTGGAGGCCATTGGTGTAAAAGTTGGCGTATCAGTCGGAATTTCTGTTGGCGTGTTGGTAGGTGTTAACGATGGTGTTATTGTGTATGTTGGCGTATGGGTTGGAGTATGAGTAGGTGTATAGGTGGGCGTTGACGACAGCGTTAACGATGCTATTGCTGTGTATGTTGACGTTGGCGTAAAAGTAGGTGTGTCGGTTTGAATTTCAGTCGGTGTGTTTGTTGAGATTGCGGTGGGCGTGGCTGTCGGCGAGAGACAATCACTGCTTTCGGCGCGATTGGCACCTCCGGGGCTGATACAACGCAAACTAAAATCCACATTATTTTGATTCGTGTCCGCGCCATCCGGGAAGCGCGAAATCCCGGCGCTATCGATATCAGCATTATCTTCCACTCCCACGCCAGAAGATTCTGTATATAGCGCGGCAGTATCACCCTCATAACTGACTGTATCTTCGATGATGACCAGGCCATTCCCGATATATTCCAGAGCAATTGCGTCCGGGGAGCCATTTTGAATTAGATTGGTATTCGGTGAAACATCCAGGTCGCAGTTGGGAACTGTTGCGGCATTCGCACAAACTACAAAATAATCACCTGCTGTAAGATCAGTGTCTGGGAGCGCGATCACTTTATAGGAGGCGGCATTTGTTCCATTGATTAAGTCAAGTTGATAGTTTGATAGATTTATAGCTTCCGTGCCAATATTTTTCAGCTCGATGAATTCAGCATCGTCCGTGCTGGGTTGGTCATAGTCGATCTCATTGATGACCAAAGCATGTGGCGAGATGGTTGCGAAACTAAAAGCATAATCGGATTCCATATTGTCTGGCGGATCGTTTGTATCGCTGTCAGTGATTTCAGCGCTCTGGATGGTGACAGTGCAGTTTTCACCATAGGCAAAGTCAGCGTCTGGGTCGAGAATATAACTCTGAGGTCCGCCACTGACCGCCGCGGTGTGTGATCCGCTGGCAGAGCATGTGATGTCAAACCAATTCGCTCCGAGAGTCACATCCTCACTAAAGTTGATAGTGAGGTTGGCTGTTGGAAATACGTTCGTATCGTTGTTGGCCGGGTCTGTATCGGTTACGGTAGGCGAGTCATCGATCACTGTGTCTGCGTCGAGATTAGCAACAATTGCAGACGCAGATACGATATTAGTTCCATAAATGAACGGAGAAATGACAACTGTCAAGGTTAGAGTCACCTTGAATAGTGAATGGAGCAAAGAATTGCGTTTCAACACAACATCCTCCTTTATTTGTGTGCCTGATAGGTGTGGCTGTTGCCCGATAAAGGCCAATAAAGTGCCAAAGCCACAAATTCAGTTGGCGCAAACCCACTCGTGGAAATTGAGAGTACAGCTAAGAAAACTTTATCTCTCTGTTGCCGATAAATGCGTCCCACGTTTTATCGGAACTTCGACAACATCCCTCTCATCCCAGTGAGCTCTTGCGAAATCGGATAAAATTACTCCTAATTATTATAAGTAATATATCCAGAAATGCAAGCGTCAATTTAGTACTTGACAAATTACATGAAGATCGTAAAATACCCGTCAACATTTTCTAGTAGATTAAAGGTTCAGATGACTCCCTTACTTTGCTCCTGTATAGGGCGGGGTTCGTAACCACCGCCTGAGAAAAACCGAAAAGCAATCAACGGCTGATAAGGACGGTGGACGACCCCGCATGCAATCCTCATTTGCATCGGCGTTTGTTCGCTGTCCTTTTATTTTGCCTGTTGGTTGCTTTTTTAATTTCCTACTATGACACTACTTGACCAAAAACTACAAATGACTTCTCCCGCTTTGACTGACCTGGCTTCCCATGTTGGAAACACACCGCTGCTTGCGCTTCGCCGCGTGACCTCGGGCCTGTCTCCGCAAGTTCAGGTTTTAGCCAAAGCTGAATGGTTCAACCCGGGCGGCTCTGTCAAAGATCGGCCTGCGTTGAACATTATCCGCACCGCGCTCGCGAACGGCAATCTCATACTTGGCAAACGCTTGCTCGATTCCACTTCCGGCAATATGGGAATCGCGTATGCAACGTTTGGCGCGGCTTTGGGAATTCCAGTTACATTGGCGTTGCCTGAAAATGCCAGCCCGGAACGAATCACCATTTTGCGCGCTTTGGGCGCTGAATTGATTCTCACCGATTCACTCGAAGGTTCTGATGGCGCTATTCGCGTGGCGCGTGAAATGGTTGAGAAAGAACCAGATAAGTATTGGTACGCGAATCAGTATGATAACTCTGCCAATTGGCGCGCGCATTATGAGTCAACTGGCCCGGAGATTTACGCACAAACGAATGGCGGTGTGACTCACTTCATCGCGGGGCTGGGCACATCGGGAACGCTGATGGGAGTGGGGCGTTACTTGCGTGAAATGAATCCAAACATCAGATTGATGCAAGTTCAACCTTCGAGCGCGTTCCATGGCTTGGAAGGACTCAAGCACATGCCGACTGCCATCAAGCCAGGCATTTTCGATTCGAATCTTGCAGATGGAACTTTGGAGATCGAAACCGAAGAAGCGCACGAAATGACTCGTCGTTTGGCGCGCGAGGAAGGTTTGTTTGTTGGTATCTCTGCCGGTGCAGCCACTGTCGCCGCCTTGCGCGTAGCCACTAAGCTGGAAAAAGGTATTGTTGTAACAGTCTTTCCAGATGCCGGATACAAATATCTCAGCGATAAGGAATTATGGGAAACGAAATGAGTGTGCTCGAACTTTCGCAAGAATTGTTGAAACGGATTCATGCCCACGGTGAGGAAGCTTATCCCGAAGAGGGCGCGGGATTTCTGCTCGGCTCGGACGGTGAGTCGAAACGAGTCGCAGAGATTCTGCCATTACCGAATACGCGCGAGGATGGAGCCCGTCACAATAGGTACTTGATTGCACCCGAAGATTATCTCCAGGCTGAATTAACGGCGGACAAACTTGGGCTGAGTCTGATTGGAGTCTTTCATTCGCATCCAGATCATCCCAATCATCCATCCGAATATGACCGCGAATGGGCGCAGCCGTTTTTTTCGTACATTATCACCAGCGTGCAATTTGGCAAAGCCATCGAGAGTCGTTCATGGCAATTATTGGAGGATCGCACGCGTTTTAACGAAGAAGAATTAAAGATTACAGGAGTTTCGTAATGACTACATACGCACTTCAAAAGGTAGATCACTCCGCGTTGAAAACCAACCAGATCATGATTATTTTATTCAATACCATTGGGTTCATTCTCAATGTGCCGTGGCTGGCTGTATTGGTCGCGGTAGTGATGGGCTTGGGCGCGTTGTTGAAAGTGCCCGGCTTTGGATTTTTATATAAGTATGTGCTGAAGCCGTGGGGTTGGGTGAAGCCTGATGTGTTGGATGACAATCCTGAACCGCATCGTTTCGCACAGTTCCTTGGCTTTGTGTTCATGACTGCCGGAAGTATCGCGCTATTTCTCGGCGCGGCGGTCCTTGGTTGGAGCTTGGTGTGGCTGGTCTCTGTGTTGGCCGCGCTTAACGCGTTCGGCGGATTTTGCGTGGGCTGCGCGGTGTATTATTGGCTTGGACGAATCAAAGTGCCAGGCTTTATCAAACAGCCTCCGGCTGGTACGTTCCCCGGAATGCGCCCGAGCAGGAGTTAGTGCATGGCCGATATTATTTTGTGGCGTTTGGCGTTGGCGGTTGGTTTGATGGCTGGAGGTGTGGGTCTCTACTGGCTTTCGAATCGATGGCTACTTCGCCGCGCACACAATTCAATCGGAGACTTGTTGCCGAATCATTCCCGAACGCCAGTGCTGGTCTACTTCACAACACCGACTTGTGTGCCGTGTAAGACGGTGCAACGACCTGCCATCGAAAAAGTACGCGGCATGTTAGGCGAGACATTTCAAATCGTTGAGATCGACGCGACCGAACGTCCAGATTTGGCGCGGCGCTGGGGCGTGATGAGTGTCCCGACCACGTTTGTGTTGGATGCTCAAGGTAATGCGCGGTACGTCAATAATGGTGTGGCCCGCGCCGATAAATTGTTGAAACAAATTCAAGCTGTTTAGGAGAGAGTGAAGCATGGCTGTATTACGTATCCCGACCCCGTTGCGGAATTACACTAATGGACAGGCGGAAGTTCCTGTCAAAGGTGGGAATATCGCAGAGGCGATGAATAGTTTAGTGGAACAATATCCGGCGCTCAAGCCGCATCTGTATAGCGGCGAAGGGACTTTGCGTCCGTTTGTCAATTTGTTTGTAGGGCAGGATAATGTCCGCGATTTGCAAGGACTTGAAACGCCCGTGAGCGAAGAGACTCAAGTTCGATTGATTCCGTCCATTGCAGGCGGATCGAGGTGACATGCTCCCGAATTTAACTCGTGATGAGATTTTGCGTTACTCGCGTCATCTGCTGATCCCAGAAGTCGGCTTGGATGGACAACGCAAGCTAAAAGGATCGTCCGCGCTGATCATCGGCACGGGCGGACTCGGTTCTCCGGTTGCGTTATATCTGGCCGCGGCTGGCATCGGTCGAATCGGATTGGTGGATTACGATGTGGTCGATTCGTCGAATCTCCAGCGACAGGTGATTCACGGCTCTTCCACCGTGGGCAAGCTGAAAGTCGAGAGCGCGAAAGCGCGCATGTTGGATTTGAATCCTGATATCCAAGTCGATGTTTATAACGAGCCGTTCACCTCTGAGAACGCCATGCGCATCGCACAGGATTACGATGTCTTGATCGATGGCACGGATAATTTCCCGACGCGCTATTTGACGAACGATGTAAGTGTCTTTCTTGGCAAACCAAACATTTACGCTTCGATCTATCGCTTCGATGGACAGGTGAGCGTTTTCTATGCCAAAGAAGGTCCGTGCTATCGCTGTCTGTTTCCTGAACCGCCTCCGCCGGGACTCGTCCCTTCGTGCGCAGAGGGCGGTGTGTTGGGCGTGTTGCCCGGTACGATTGGAACGTTGCAAGCGACAGAAGCACTGAAAGTTTTACTTGGCATTGGCGATCCACTCATCGGTAAGTTGCTGTTGTACAACGCGCTCGATATGACCTTCGATTTCGTCAAGCTCAAGAAGAATCCGAAATGCCGTGTGTGTGGGCCGAATGCCGATGTGAAAAAATTGATTGATTACGAGGAATTCTGCGGTGTACCCGGTCACGATCACGAAGAAGGTTCGGCTGGCGCGGATTGGGACATCAGCGCGAAGGAATTGGCTCAACGCGTGCAGAAGAATCATCTCAAATTGTTGGACGTGCGCGAGCCGCATGAATTGGAAATTTCCGCCATACAAGGCGCAGTCAACATTCCGCTTGGGCAACTTGCCTCGCGACTTTCCGAATTGGATTCGGCTGAGGAGATGGTTGTCTTCTGCAAAGCTGGAACGCGTTCCGCGCGTGCGTTGGAGTTATTGGTGAGCGCAGGATTCAAGAAGGTCAAGAATCTGCACGGCGGAATTAACTCTTGGGCCAAGGAAGTCGACCCCAGTTTACCGTTGTATTAATCGAATTCTATAGTAGGGGCGACTGGCCAGTCGCTCCTACGTGTTTTAAGGAGAGGTCGATGAAGCGTGTGCTTATCCTCGGTGGCGGTTTCGGCGGACTCGCAACCGCACATCGTCTCAAACAAAAACTTGCGGCAAATGATGAAGTGATTCTCGTGGATCGCCGCGAGCATTTCATGGTCGGCTTTCGCAAGACTTGGGCGCTGATTGGCGAAGCTCCGCTGGAAGAGGGGCAGCGGCCGATTGAAAACATCAGCAAGCTCGGTGTGCGTGTGATTCGAGATTCGATCGCCGCGATCGATCCGCAGAATCGAATTGCCGAAATCGGCGGTCAACACATCGAAGCGGACGCGTTAGTCGTCGCGCTCGGCGCGGAGCTTGTGCCTGAAATTGTTCCTGGTTTCAAAGAGCACGCTTTCAATGTGTATGACGCGCAGGA